>JAKEEG010000064.1 GCA_022616555.1 Ignavibacteriota bacterium
GTGTCGATTTTGAGGAAATCGCAGGCCGACACCTCTTCCACTTCGTCCAGCCGGCATGTCTGAACAGGAATGATCCGCTGCGTCGCGCAGAACTCCGCCAAAGACGAAAACTGCAGCAGCTCCACGTTGGAAGGAAACAGAGACGATGTGGTAGTTGACGTGAAAGGTCGCCTCCCGGCCATCACCGATGAAGTAAGGTAGAAGTCCAATTGCGATTCAAATCAACAAGGTGATTTCAGCTACGCGCGCTTTAACGCTATGACTGCTTGTCCGACTTTAGGTACTGTTTCCGTAAACTCGACAAGTTTGTATTGCGGCAACTCGCGTCGCAAATATTGGAGTGGGATAAAGGATTCACCGAAAGAATCTCCAGCAAGCTCTTCTACGTCGCCCCTTGTCTTGAGAAACAAAATTTCACCGCCCTCATAACGCTTCCTCAAGAGTTGATAATCCCCATACACATCAGGCCTCATTTTCTCTCTTTCTACATAATCTAGAAAACTTGCTCCCCTAGTTGTGAATACCAATACACCATCCTCGTTTAGCAGCCCCATTAAATAATTAATCCAGGACAAAAAATATTCTTCAGACAAATGAGAAAACACTGAATATGCATAAATCAAATCAAAACTACTATTCTGAACAAAAGGAATCGGTGGAAGTGGGTTGGATTTTATGATCTGGCAAGGGAGATTCGTTCTCCGCATCCAATCAACTGCAAGCGAATAAGGGTCTACTGCCAGAATGTTTCCAGGCACAGTATCCTTCAAAAAAAATCTCGCGATGCGCCCCCAGCCACAACCGAAGTCCATTACATATGGGTTAGACTTGGCAAGATAATGGTCCCGAATGTATTGGTAGAATGAAAAAGCTTGTCGGAGATTTTCCTCACCGGACATCGAGGTGAATGATTTTTGAATATCATCAGGTGGTAGCAGTGGGGTAGGAAATCCAAGAACGGTACTCTGTTTCTCAGGGTTAAGATTGATTTCATACCATTCCTGATCGGATAAAAGAACACTCATCGGTGTATACCTCGATATTTTTTGACTGCGATTCTAATATCGCATCTTGTGAAGCATCAAAGCCTCACGTAGAACGTTCTCGCATGTATTAGCCATAGCGTCTTCAGCGTCTCAATATTCTCTGCTGGTTGGCAAAAATAGCTTTATTCTTCATGCACCTTCATTTCTAAAGCGCTGCAAAATATCGTCAGAATAACGTTCCAGTGAAAAGGAATTCGAAGGGCATGTTGGAATAAACCGTTCAGCTATCTCGGCAATTAGAAAGTCGGGTTTTTCGCGGTTAACGTAATCAAAGTCTATGCTGGTGCACCATACAAAATGCAGTTCGCTTACCGTTTCTGCCAGCATACCAGTTAACAAGTGAGGTCTATATTCGGAATAAGAAGTGCCAAACAAAACAATTTTTACCTTGTTTTGTGCATTGTCATTGGCATAGACAACATTTGACCCAACATGCAATCCAACTTCGTTTTGCAAGGCGTTGGCCTCTTTGAATCGGACAATGTCGTTGGCATATACTCGCCTAGAGTCTTTGATAAAGTTGTAATACGAAACCAGCTCTGTAAGGGGAGGGGCAAACTTGCTACCGAAGTCCATTGTTGCGACTTTTTCTGTTCTCGGTCGCGAACCTAGATCGACATTTTGTTGCAGTCCGAGATAAGCACACAACAACTGGTATGTCAGAAAGCAACCGGTGAAACCCCAGTGAGAGTCGGTTTTCCAATAAATTGGATAATTGTCTCGGTTCTTCTTGAGGAATCCGGTCGGGTTGATTACATGACTATCGTACAATTCACGATCCAGCTGCATTAGCTTATTACCGAGTCTGGAAAGTGGTCCAAAAGCAGGGTTGACGTACTCGCAAAAGTATTCTGGGTAAATCGACAACTTGTCGGGAACGAAGAGTTGGGCAAACCGAATTCCATTTGATGAACACAGAGCTGCTCGTTCTTGTAGAAGCTTACGCCAAGAGTCTATGGTCTGATCGTCCAACGATTGAGAGCCGTTAAAATATTCAAGCGGGGTGTTTCTACCGCCAATCAAAAACAACCAGCCATCATGGCCCACCGCAACCGAGTTATCGATGCTCCTAGTCGATTCTGAAATTACGGGCTCTGTTGCTGGAGTATTTTTGATAGCTACTGCTGCATTTACGTGACTTCCAATATTATCCTGTCCCGATGTGCTCTCCTGCTTTGCTGTCGGCCTGCTTACGTAGGCAGTATCCGTTGCAACCTTAGTTTTAGATGCTGTCAGAAAACGATCGTAATCTTTTGAATAAAACCGTTCTAGTTTCGCTCTGATTTTCGGAGCAAGTCTTGCTTCGCTAGTTCCTGCCGAATATTTTAGCCTTGCAAATTGTGGCGACGAAAATTGAGGCAGCTGCAAATAGTCAAAAACCATATCCATGGTTTTCTGAGGCTGGCCGAGCAGCCACTCATTTCGCAACACAAGAAGCTTGTCTTGCGGAAAGACAGAACTAAAATTCATGTATTTTCGATAATAAAGCCCAAATGACAGAACTTGATTTAAATAGACTTCCACCTCAGATGATTGCGCCAAAGCGCATTCGAAATCTCTGTCAAAAAATGAATTCATTCCTATTTTTCTTAAACTGGCTATCTTATTCACCGTGCAAAGATGCAAGTAATGCGATATTGCTCTCTCAATCGGATCCCGGACCATTAGTATCAACTTTGCACGATTATCCTGAGCTTCAATCAGCTTTGGTATCACGATTGTCGTCGCCATGTCGAAATAAGTCGGGCTTGCCTCTCCGGTAATAGCGCCGTCTTTCTCGGTGAAGTGCTGGTGGTACCACTCGATACTCTTATATGGATACAGTGAAAAGTAATGTATCTCTTTTTGTGATGCCGGTAGGACGTGGTCATGCGCACAAATAAAGTCATAAAGCGCGGTGGTTCCACCCTTCATTGTTCCAATAATGATGAAATCAGGTCCGCGCATATTTCAACCGTTTAGTACAACATTCTATTTGACATTACCCGCCTACTGAGGTGCCTGAGCCATGCGATTACAGCAGAACGTCAGCGTGGCTATGCGGGGGCTCCGCTCTGACGATTAGTCCTTCAAAACGATCACACGACCATTGTCACACACCTGCAACCCATCGTTACCCGGAATACGGTAAAAAAGGTGATAGCTATCCGATGGCAGACCTGTCATGTCTACGGCCATCGAGTAGCCGAGATACGTACCACATCGTTAAGATTCACGCCCGGCATGATCTGCATCTGCGATAAGCGGACATTGCCCGAGCTCTTCAATCGAAGGTAACACATCGCGGAGACATTGCGCTTCTCGACATCCGCAACCCATACCTGTAGCCGCATCTGGCGGGCTCGCCTTAGTTAGAGCACTTCGACTGGCTCACCCGAGAAGTTCTTTCCGTCGACACGTTCTATGTTGCAAGCTGGAGTAGGCCTTTGCTCCGGAGCCGTGTGCCTGTTAGCGACTTGTTTCGACTGAATCGCGGGTGCAGACGCGGATGATGTGGGGGTGGAAACTACCTTAGTTGCATCATTCGCGGCGGGCGCAGGCGCACTCGATTGACTGCAGCTTGAAAGCAGTATCGATATCAAGAATATGTATGAGTCAATTCCATTAGAGGTTTGAGTCTGACCGAAGCGCCCTCTCTGAAACAGCGAGATCAGGGTGCGCCTGATAATGAGGAAAGCGCTCGCTGGCAAGTCCGAACTGCTTGTAGATTTTTTGCGCGTACGAGTCAGCCTGTTCCCGAGCTCTCCCTGCGCTCGGATGACGCTGTCGCACGAGCTTTTGCATGGCGATGATTTCGGCGAGATGACGTATTCGATTGGAACCCAACGTGACGCTTGTGTCATGCCGGCGATGAAGATTGAGCGAACGCGGTGAAAAGGCCACCTTTCCCCGCTCCAGCAATAGCGTGTACGCAAGCCAGTCCCCGGCGATTCGAAAGCGCGTGATATCCTCAAGGTTTTGTCGCAGCACGTCGAGCAATGCATCACGGCGGAATACGACGGCGCTGACGTTGGGAATGGTGTTCTTGACGGCCAGCGCCTCGCTGATTTCCACGGACCCGTCCTGGACGTAGGGCCGGCGCCAGCGCTCCACGGAGACTTCCGAGGCGTATTCGAGATAGTCATTGCACAAGATCCGGCCATCGCCCGCCATCTGCTTCGATTGGCAGTAGCTCATAACCACCGCGGGGTCAGCAAAGGCGGGCATGACCTCCGTCAGGAAGTCCGTATCGCTGAGATCGTCCGCCTCCGCGATCCAGATAAAATCCCCTTTGGCTTCTTCGACGCCGCGCAGCCACTGCCGGAACACCGAGCCCGAATTAGCGGTATTTGGAATGAAACGGGTGGCGAGAGGCAATTTGTCGAGCTCCTCGCGCGCAATCAGCCGGCTGTTGTCGGTCGAAGCGTCATCAAGCACCACCAGCTCGTAAATCGGATGGGTCTGGGTGGCAATCGACGCAATGCGCCCCGGCAGGAGGTGCGCATAGTTGAAATTCGGTACCAGCACCGACACCTTGCCCGGGCCGAGACCACCGAAGGCCAGCAGGTCGTGGGCGTATTGCTGAAAGGAGA
>JAKEEG010000065.1 GCA_022616555.1 Ignavibacteriota bacterium
AAGGGGCGTCTCACCGAGGATGTTAAAGAAGATGACTTGTCCGCTCGGCCCTTCCGGCATTACAGACTGCCGGACAGGCTCATGGGGTTCAGAAGCCCAAGAAGGCTTGATGCCTACTTGCGTCGTGTGGCTCCTACAGCGAACCCCGGTTGGGACAGCCCCTAAGGGGGTTAGGAAAACTTACGCAGATATTGCGCAGATGGTAACGGATTACGCAGTTGGCCGTTCTGCGTAAAGAACTCCGTCGAATCATTGATAAGCATAGTAACACAGTAATTATAATTTGTCAAGATAAAAATGTTTTTATTTTAAACATTTGTTTACATTACATTTTGCTCTGTAAGTGAAGATAGATGAAGGGGTTGGGAACTTAGGCTGTAGGTGGGTGTATTCGGTACGAGGTGATAGGCGGAAGGTAATAGGTGTTGGTTCAAAAACAGATTAAGGAAAACCGCAAAGACGCGAAGAGCGCTAAGTAGAAACCTGTTTCTTCCTTTGGGTCCTTAGCGACTTCACGGTTCGTTCCTCTTTTTCAACTTTCGCTTTAAGATGCCGAGCCACTCCTCTCTTCCGGAAACAGCAGCGAACGGTAGCGCTGGTACATGAGAGAAACCGCCAACAGGATAAGCCCGAGCGCGAGGAACGAGAAAATCCTGTACAGCGTCTCGAGGAACGACAGGTCGAACAGGAAGATTTTGAGGATGGAGAGCGCGAATAGCCCCATCGCCACAAACCGGACGCTGCGGAAGCCTTTCCAGATTCCGACGATCAGGATAAGAATCGAATACAGAAGCCAGACGGTGGATGTCGTCAGTTGCCGCAGGTTGTTCAGGTCGAGGCTTTGTTCATCGAGAGCTTCCGCCCCCTGTCCGCCCGGCAATTGCGCTACGAGGGAGCGGTAGTAGTCGTTCGTCTCAACCGTGAGGAATGTAAACAAGACCATAATCATGCCGACGCCCAAGCCAGCTGTGATTTTCTCCTTGCCGGAAACGAACGAGGCATTCAGCACGTACACACCTCCGCCCAGCGCGGCGATGACGGTGCCGTAGGTCGCCGCTCTCTCGCTGAACAGCAGCGTAAATTCCTCAACAGGCCGAAACCGCAAGCTGCCCGGCGCGGAGAGGAGATAGAGCACAGTTGCCGCACAAAGGATTATCCCGGGCACGAGAAAATGCTGCCGCCGGTTCCTGCTTGCGAGCCACAAGATGCCTAATGCTTCCAGCGCCCAGAGCCGTATCGTTGCGTAATCCCCAAACTGGATTGCGGCGGCGAGAGCAGTAAACGTGAAGGCGGCCGCGCCGTAGCGGAATTCCGCCGACTGCTCAAGCTCGCCATAGCGCTTTGCAAGAAGAGCGGTTGCAGCATAAATCAGACCGAATATGAGCGTCCATGCGGCGAGTGTGCTGTCGCTGTGTAGGTCTTCGAGCAGTATGTAAAAGGCAATGTAGAAGAGAGTTGTGTTCGCCGCCTGTACCATGTGCCGGAGGGCCGGGAGTTCTTTGGCAGGGAATTTCAGGCGGAGCAGGTCGAGCCCATAGAATAACAGAAAGAAGAGCACGAGGAAGAATAACGTGACGCCGAATTTTTCGACCGTGTAGTATTCATCAAACCACGCGAAATACATGATGTACAACGCACCGAGCGTGAGCACTTCCAGCGCAGCCCAGGATTCTTTGCGCACGACGACAGCCAACAAGCCGAGTGAGAGAACCGCCAAATACGTGAAGAGCGCGACTTCATTCGATTGCCCCGTGCTTAATAATATGGGAGTCAGAAATCCTCCCGCCCACGAGAGTATCGAGACGGCGAGCGAGTCGTACGAAAATGCCTGTGCGAGTCCGAGAACCGTTACAGCGGACATCATGAGAAACGCCGCCCACTGCGGGACGAGGTGGTACAGCGTGAACGAGGCATACACCGAGAGATAGAGAATGGAAACTCCCGCCCCAACGAGTCCCTGCGCAAAAACCGCGTAGCCTTTTTTGCGCGTCCTCGCCGCCAGGTAGAGACACAACCCGCCAGCCGCGGCGCCGATGAGCACACGGATGGTTTCGTTAATCCAGTCTTTGTCGACGGCATACTTCAGAAAAAACCCGACGGCGAGGATGAGCGCAAACGCGCCGATCCTGTTCAACCACGTCGTGCCCACCACCAGTTCCCATTCCTGATGGGGCGCTTGCGGTCGTTTTGATTCCGGAATTTTCAGGTTCTCTTGTTGCTCAGTCACAACAGCCGAGGGAGGTCTGGACTCTGTCGGTTTTTGTTGTTGTGTCGGCGGCGGTGGAGTTGGCTGCAACGCGACTGCGGGCTGGCGCTGCGGTGTCGTCCCGAGTTCTTTTCCTGCAAGCTGTTTCTCAAGCGTTGCGATACGGCGCTCCAACGCGTGTGTTTTCACGATGTAGACGATGAGAAGGACAATGGGGACTAAGAAGACGGAGAAGGAAAAGAACACAAGGAAGATTTCCATGCGAATCTCCTAAGGATAGGCACACCGTTTCGCAACAACTCTAGCTACTAACTGCCGCTCTTCAACTGGAACAGCGCAGTCTGGCTGGCGTAGAAGGATGCTTTGAGCCACATACGCGCGAGAAGATAGAGCTGCCCGAGCACAAACGCGAGAAGAATCATCCAGTACGTGTGTTGGGGAATTTGTTTCTCAACGACCGCATAGAGCGCGATCAATCCTGCGCCGAGCAACGTGAGCAGGAGATAGACGCCGAATGTGCTGCGGAAATTCTTGAACGCGAACCGCGCACCCGCGATGAGCGCAATCATCGCGCTGATGCGGTCTTCCACCACAATGCGTACCTTGGCGTAATCCACGCACATCGTGACGAGAGCCAAGAGAAACAACACGAGCACATTCTTGATGATGTAGTATAAAAATGGCGTCAGCTCGTTCGGCTCGTTGGCAGTCCAAACGGGAATCCCTCGGCTCACCCAGTCGAATAGCCACAGGAACATCACAAAATACACCAGCAGCGACAAGAGCGAGAGCCGGAAGAAGCGGCCAAAGTATTTCGCGCCCTCCTGCAAGAATTCAGTGAAGCTCATGCGATAATCACGTGCGTATGTGCCGATAAACGCGCCAGCAAGGAACGTACTGATGAGCACATAAGCAAACGTCAGCATTGCGAGAATGTCCGGCGCGGTGAACGTCCATTCCACAACCAGAGCGTAGAAGAACCTGCCGGCGGCTTTCACAACCGTACCGCCGAGCACGGCTTCGGTGTGGTTAAGGAATGGCGCGTACCCGAAGATAGTGTAATTCACCTGCTGGGCGAGCTCGCTTCCATGCATATCGGCCTTCCATGACTCGTACCAGTTTGCGCTGAATCCGTTGAGCAGTTCATCCTCTCGTACCGTTGTGCGGAGATAATCGTTCAGCTGGTCGAAGAGCGGCAAGGCGAGAGTGAGTCCGAATGCCACATTGAGCACCCACGCGAAAAACACCATGCGCTTCGTCTTGTTGACGTTTGCAAATCCCCGTTTCAAGGATTGAATGACCATATCAATTCTTTCTATTGTTCTCCTCTGTTCCCCCGCACCTCTGCGAGCGCGGGCACGGCGAGGCTAGTGCCAGAAGCTGTTAAACTCAAAATAATTCTGCGCCCAGAACATCCATTTGGAGGCGATCTTCCTTGCGGCAAGTGAACTATACCCCGCGCCTCTCACGACCCTGCCGTTGTTATTATAATTGATGTCGAGTGTGAGCTTTCCGTCCGGGTCGACTATAGCGTATTTGACAGGGATGGTTGTACGGTACACGAATTTCTTCCAGCGGTCTTTGCCGTCCCATTGCTCCGTCCACGTCTCACCATCCTCAAAAACGATTTTCACATCCACCGGAGCGATGGCTTCGCCTAAACGCTGCACCACTACAGCGCACTCGTACATCGTTTTACCTGTATCTGCCGGCGGATCGACTGTTTCACCGTTCATCGAAAACACACCCTGCGGCTTCGGAATGGCGCGGTTGGTGACCTCGCTTATCGAGTAATCGAACACGTCGTCGCTGAACCAGGTGTTCTCGAAGAACCAGTTCATATCCTTGTCGCTGACTTCATTCACCGTGCTGATGAAGTCCTGTGTCGTCGGATGCCTAAAGCGGAAACGATGATGATAGGTGCGCATCACGCGGTACATTGTTTCCTCGCCGAGATAACGTTCGAGCGTCCAGAGCGACATCGCCGGCTTAGTGTAGGAGTTAAACCCGTACGAGTCGTTGTACTCCCATCCCTTGCGCGCCATAACGTCCTGCTTGCCCTGCTCGCGCACTTGAGAGTTTCCCGTGGTGTACCGGCTGACGTTGATATCCTCAAACACGTACGGTATGCCTACGCCCGTTCCGGCTCCGGGCCCACCGAAGAAATACCGGTACGCTTTGAACGGCTTCCATCCCGCATACAATGTGCGTTCCTGCGAGTACGAATTAAAGCCTTCGTCCAGCCATGCTTCTTCAAACTCGTTGTTGCCGATAAGCCCGTACCAGAACTGGTGTCCGAACTCATGTACGGTGACGCTTTCGGGAATGGGCGTTTCATCCGGCGCGAACAGATTGCCACCGCCCGTGAAGAGCGTGGGGTACTCCATGCCGCCGGAGCGACTGTCGTTCGCCGGGTCGACAACCGTGACGGTCTCGTACGGATACTTTCCATACCACTCGCCGTAGTACCGCAACGCTTTAAACGTCGCATCGAAGTACCGCTCGATGAGCGAGCCGTGGTGCGGCTGTGTCAGCAGTATAACTTTGACTTCGCGCAAAGGATGATGGCGTCCTGGTTGTTCATCCGCTTCCGGTTCTGTGTGGCTAAAAACTCGCTCGTTGCACACAAGGTCGGGAGCCGTCACCCACGCGAAATCGTGCACGTCTTCTTGATAGAACCTGTGTGTTGTCGTCCCGTCACCGTTATCGCGCACCTGTGTTGGAATCCCTCCCGTCGCGCCGATCACATATTCCGATGGCAATGTGATGGAGACATCGTACACTCCGTAGTCCGCAAAGAACTCCGTGTTCGCGTGAAACTGGTGACAGTTCCACGCACCCCCGTCCCCTTGGGGGTTGGACCACACGCCGATTTTGGGAAACCACTGCGCAACAAAATGGTAGTTCCGTATCGCGCCCGTTCGGGACATTGGAATCGGCTGCTTGGTTTCGAATTCGATTTTCAACCGCATCGACTGGCCGTTCGGAACAGCTCGAGGCGTAGTGATTTGAAAAACTGTCTGGTCGGCCTCGTTGCCGTCGTCCGGCTGAATATACTTGAACGTGGCAGTGATGTCTATTTCCTCATCACCTTCAAGCAATGCGACGCGCTTGACGTTCGTGTAGCCGTAGTCCTCGGGACCCATCCTACGGCCTTCAAACTGGTAGTTGTTCTCTTTTACGTATGTGCTGCGGTTGTTTTTCCACGCGTTATGGTAGAGGTGAAACGGAAACGTCTGCTGAGGCTGTCCGGTAGTGTTCTTCCATTCGAGTATTTCCGTTCCGGTGATAAGCCGCTCAGCCGGGGCAAGCTTGATATCCATCGTATAGCTGGCGATGCGGTCGCTTTGCTGGGGCAGAACGAGGTCGGCGCCCCATGTTTCTCCGCTTTGGGTAAATGATGGCACTGATTGGGTTGGCACTTGCTCGTTTGGGAGCGGGTCGCTGCTTGGTAAACCGATAAACGCGGCCAGCCCAACACACGCGATAATCCAGACGGCGTATTCGATAGATGCGATGAGAGATTTTTTCATTGGTAAGACCTAATATTACGGAACGTTAAAAACATGGAAACCTCTAGACTTTCCACAAGCAATGATTCTGTCAATTTGCTCATGAATGAAACCAGTGTTATACTCAAACCATTTTTTAGTCATTATTTCATCATATGTCTTAGGTACATTAAATTTTATTGGTTTCCCGAACTTGAATAATCGTAATGGTCCTTCTGCAAAATTACTTAATACTCTCCCATGAGCTAGCGCATCTCTAAGCTCTACAACCGAGTCATCAACCTGATGTTCGGGCGAACCGTTTCCAACAAAGTCATTGTACTGTTTAATAAGTTCGCCAAGAGAATCATAATTTGTCAAATATGTAAGCAGAACAACTTTTTCAACAGGCTCTGGAACCTTAGCATTTTCACCTTTCGATTCACACAAGAAAAACCTCAAAACTAATTCCAACGAAAGAAGATTAACGTGTAGTTTTCCCAATAACATTGTATGTTCATCAAGAGTCATCTTAATTAAGAAAAACTGGTTTTCTTAGGCTTACACAATTATCTCACATTCGTTAATTCGCCTTCGAATCCAATAATCGTTAGTTTTTCAGATAACGTTTCTTTTGAAAAACCTAAACCTGAAATTTTTACAATCGCGTTCCGCACTAACTCTCTAAGTGTTAACATGTCGTCGATCGAAATACCCTTCGGGTTCCCGGTGTGAAGTAATACAGACCGCTTGTCGTACAGTTTTTTTGCAAGAGAAAATATCTCCTGAAACTGTTTTCTATCCTCGCCCAATAACATTGCAGCACCTCTTGACATTCTGTATTTTAGTTCTGAGGAACCATCGTTAAAAAGTGCTTCAAACGCTATCATCAATTGAAGAAACCCGATTATATGATCCTCACTGCTATAAGATTTCTGAAAGCTTTCGTAGGAGAGTTTAATATATTCATGCTTAGAGCTTATTGATGTGGTTTCGAGAAATATATTTAAGGACTTGGCATCATCTGCGGAAAGGACATATGGAATCGCTGGAACATTGTTAGAATCTGAGCCTATGCCCGTTGGCTCTTCTCCTTTCTCTGATTGACTATAGAAACAGTAAGCAGGTAGAGCAATATTCCCTTCCTTAAAAAGCCTCATCAACTCTATCCGTGCAAATATCTCTTGTACAAATGAATTTTGAGCTTTTATCTCCAACAAATACTCTTGGAGTGCCTCACTTATTGACTTGATTGGTTTCTTAGTGACCTCTGGTAAACTTAGTGTGCTATGAATTATAAAAACATCCTTAGTGTCTCCATCAATACATTGATATTTATTAGATAGTCTATCCTTTATTTCATGCTCTGGAAGCCTTTCTATGCGGGCGTACCATGGAATTAATCTCTCTGCTTCAACCTTAGTAATTTTGTGGTTAGCTCCAAGCCGCACCACATCGAATACGCCGCGCGCATTTGAAAGTACTCCAATAAAGTCGCGCTTTCTTAAATCGGTGGCCATTTTACGTATACATTTCCACTACGCCCTCACCACTCCGTGCTTAACCAGCTCTCGTAGATCGACTTTTGCAAATCCGTCGGCTCTTTCACTTTCTCGACTTTATAATTTGGCACGGGGCGATTTTTGAGCGTGACGGTAAACTCGCGAAGCCTGTTGTCGCGGAAGACCGTCAACGTAATTTTCTCCCCTTCTTTCATTTCTTCGGTGCGAGTGGTCAAGTCGTTGCCGCTTACGCGGTAGCCGTTGAAGGCAACAACCTCATCTCCAACGTTGATGCCCGCCTCATACGCAGGCGAGCCGGCAAGTACCCGGAACACGCGCATACGGTCGCCGCCGGCTGTAATCCCCAGCCATGGCTTCGTTTCCTTTTCACGCGGCGATAGTTGCAGTCCGGCATAAGCAAGATACTTTTCCCATTCGAGCGGCTTTGTACCCCAGACGTAGTCTTCGAAAAATTGCTGAAAGCTCCCGCCGCCGAATTCCTCTGAAACCTTCTGCAAATCGGCAAGCGTATAGCCCGTACCGCTGAGCGGAAAGCGTTCGTACATCGTGCGCATCACATCGTCCAGCGAGTGTTCGTTTTTCGAGCGCTGCCGAATTTCCAAATCCAACAGCAGGCTGACGTTCGAGCCTTTGTCGTAGTAATCCGATTCGTAGTTGACCGATTCTTCGGTATTCCGCCAGAACTTAATCCACGCGTCGAAACTCGATTCCGACACAGATTGCTTGAGGTTGCCCGGTCGTTCGCGGTCGCCGCGTACTGTATTGGCAAGCCCCTCCAGAAATTGCTGGGGCGTTGAAAAACCGAGCCGCGTCATCAGCACTCCGGTATAATAATCCGTCGTCCCCTCGGAGATGCCAAGCTCTTCAGTATAATTCTCCTTCACAAAGTTGTAGGGGTTGATACCCTTGGGCCGAAGCTGCTTCACGTTCCATGTGTGGAAGAATTCGTGTACTTCCGTGCCGAGGAAGCCGCGGTAGCCGTTCGGGTTCTGAAACACATACGGCCGGATGTCGAACACATTCGAATTAATATGCTCCGTTGCACCGCTGGGGTTGGCCATCATGTGTACCATAAAATAGTAGCGTTCGTATGGCAGGTCGCCCCAGAATTCCTTGTGTGCTTCCACGATTTTGGTGAGGTCCTTCACCATTTTCTCCGGCTCGTAGTTGCCCTCGCCGGCAATCATGAGCACGTGCTTCTTGCCGTCGACGGTGAACTCCCATTCCTGCTGGGTGCCGACCTCAATCGGGCTGTCCGCAAAGTAATCATAGCTCGGGGCGGTGAACGTGTTCGCTTTTCCCTTAACCGGATCCATTCCTGTAGTCACGCGCCAGCTGCCGTACGGTTTGATGGTAATCGTGAGCGGAAGTTTGCGGTATTGCTCCATGACCATGAATGACGACATCGGGTCCACGAATAGATGCCCGTCGTTCAACCCTTTCGTGCGGGACTGAAACTCGTTTGCAAACATCATATACTTCGCGGTAAACTTTGTGGCGCTTCCCTTCTGGATGTGCCATGTGGTTTTATCGGTTTTCGACCATGAGAGCGGCTTGCCGCTGCCGTCGGCTGCCGAAAAATCCTGAATGCCGCCGGCAAAATCGAACACCACGTACCTGCCGCTGCGCCACACGGGGAGGCTTAAATCCACCATCGCTTCGCCTGCGGGGAGATTGCTGTACGTAACTTCAATTTCCATGAGATGGGTTGAGGGCCGGGACATCCCCAGGGTGTATTCGATTGTTGGTTGTTGTGCGAGTGTCATAAGAGGAATGGTGAGAAAAATGAACGAGAGTATCCGTCGTGCCATGCTGTTCTCCATTGTTAAGTAATCAATTACAATTATTTATGTCATTCCCGAGTGCTTCTATCGGGAATCCACAGGTGGATTCCCGCTTAAAACATGCGGAATGACTGACGGGGAATAGGTGAGGCGTAAGATACAGAAGTTTGGGGCTTAGTTGCAAGGTTAAGAATAGGACACGGAAACAGCAGGTTTAAACGGGTAAAAACGGATAATACAGAATTGTAAAAAGTAATTCAAAACGCTTTTAACCCGTCTTTATCCGTCCAATCGGCTTTTACAGTGTTCTATTTGTTTTTCAAAACACCACCACTCCACGCGCGATTGAACCGGAGAGCATATCGGCGTACGCCTCATTTATCTGCTCTAATGAATAGGTTTTCGAAATCAGCCTGTCGAGCGGGAGCTTGCCGTCCAGATACAATTTGGCGTAGCGCGGGAAATCGCGCGCGGTGTTCGCCGTGCCGTAGTACGAGCCCATGACGGTCTTCTCTTGCCGAGTGATAATCGCTCCGGGAAGGTTGGTGCTGCTGCCCATCGGCGAGACTCCGGCGAGCACAACAACACCTCCGGGGCGCGCCGCGTGCAGACACTGCTCTTGCAAGGTGGGAATACCGACTGCTTCGAACACATAATCCGCTCCTCTGCCGTCTGTGAGGCTTTTGATTTCTTGTACTGCATCTGCGGAATTAATCAACACGTGAGTCGCGCCAAGACTGGAAGCGATAGCACTTTTCGCTTCGTGGCGGTCCACAGCGATAATTGTGCGGGCGCCAGCGAGCTTAGCTCCCATGATGATGCTCAGCCCAACGCCTCCTGCGCCGAATACCGCAACGGTGCTTTTTCGTTTTACCTGCGCGGTGTTCAACGCGGCACCAACGCCGGTTGTGACCGCGCAGCCGATGAGCGCGGCAACGGGAAGCGGAACACGCTTCGGCAGTTTCACACAGCACTCCAGCGGCACAACAGCGCGCTCGGAAAAACACGCCAGCGCGCTGAAATGATAGTACCGTTTACCGTCCTTTGAAAACCGCGTCGTCCCGTCCATCATCGTGCCAGCCCAGATTGGTTCGACATAAGTGGAGCATAAGCTCGGCCTGCCGTTTTTGCAATAGAAACACTCGCCGCAGTTGGGAGCCCAGTTGAGCGCAACATGGTCGCCGGGTTTCACGCGTGCGACACCTTTACCAACGGACTCGACAACGCCCGCGCCCTCATGTCCCGCCACGACGGGTAGCGGGTGCGCGGTTGCTCCGGTTGCCAAATGCCAATCGCTGTGGCACACACCGGTTGCCGCCACGCGCACGAGCACCTCACCGCGCTTGGGCGCGTCGAGGTCCAGTGTTTCGATGACAAACGGAGATTTGGTGTTATATAAGACTGCGGCGCGGGTGTGCATGAACAATAATAGGATACGGTTTGAATTTATGAGCCTTTGTCCCCCTCCTTTTCAAGGAGGGATCAGGGATGGTTAGTCTTTACAATTATTCTGTAAATAAACACGCAATAAAGCTCACCACCCCTTGCCCTTCCTCCAAGAGGAGGGGAATAATCCTACTTCACATTGCAGGTATTTAATCCACTTTGCCTTATTTAAACCGCACTGTTGTCTTGCGGTTCAACTCGATTTTCAGGCCCGGATATTTCTTCATCAGCTCTTTCGCCTCTTCATCTGAAAGGTTCCTGCTCTTCATCGCCGTGCGGATGAGGTTTTCGTCTTCCGTCAGTTTGTCGAAATCAATGTCCGTCAGCGTGATTTTCGACTTGTCACGAAACGTTGCGTCGCTCTCTACAACCGTACCCTCGACTTCGACTACGGCAGAGATTCTCAGGTCTTTGAGCATCGTGCGAGCCATCTGCAGGCCTTCTTCACTCTCTTCATCAGTTTGTTGTTCTGTCGAGTCCTGATCATTGTTGCGGTCGACGGGCGGTACATACACAACGAGCGTTGCAGGTGATCCTTTGCGGAATTCGAAACGCAGCTCCTGGTCTTCCTCTTCCTGACCTTCGCCCTCTTCTCCTGTTTTCATCGCCTCCGGTTGCAAGTCGGGCGTCATGCTCACGCGGAGTGTATTGACGTCACGAAACGTGTACGTAGCCTCATATCCCTCGCCCTCGTCGCCTGTGAAGATTTTGCTGGATGTGTACCTCACCCCCTCGCCCATCGCGCTCGCTTTCTCGCGAAGCTCCTGCTCGTTAAAAAGGCCCTTGCCTCTGTTTCTCTCCGCGCCCTCATCGTTCATCTTCGCCATGGTAATCATCATAATCATCATGTCGCTTTTGAGCACGATACGCTCATGCACGGTGCCGCTGCCATCGCGCTTCACGTGGATGACCGTTTCCACCTCGAAGCAGCCGGTCAAAAACAATGCGCACAGCAAGACAACTATTGTAACAGCAGTGAAGCGCATGGGTTGTTCCTTTCTGAATAGTTATTTAACCCCTCCGTACACCGTCATCGGAGCGTAGCGCCAGAAACATTCCGGATGCTGAAATCCCGCTTTTTTCAACATGACAAATTCTTCATCAAGCGAAAAATATTTGTCCTCATCCGCCCAGTTGGCAAAATGTTGGCGCGCTTCCTGCTCGGGGATTCCTTTGCTCCCCATAAATTCCAGCCATTGTTGATAGATGGCTTTCTGCGTACGCGACTCGGGAGTCATCGTTGAGTCGCCGTTTGCCAGCACGCCCGGCGAGCGGAGCGATCGGTACACATTTGTATAGAGCCGCGTCTTCTGGTCAACCTCTTTAATATGATGGAGCGCTATGCATGCAACAACGGCATCGCATTCCGGCAGCGGTTCGTAGAACGACCGCTCGATACATTTCACTCGTGACCCGTACCTTGCCAGCCTATGGCGGGCAAGCTCCAGCATTTTCTCGTCGATATCCCAGAGCTCGACTTCGGCGTCGGGAAAGTGCTCGGCGATCGTCGCCGTCAGCGCACCCGTCCCACCGCCCAGCTCGATGATGCGCGGCTTCGGCGGCACCACGGCAGCGCACCAGCGTGCAATCATGGCGTGGACAGTTTCGTAATACGGAATAAAGTTACGGATGAGTGTATCGTATTCCGAAACTTTAAAATGAAAATGGTCTTCAACTGAATGCTTCGACACAGTGTTATTCACCCCTTCACTTCAATTTCCCAGCCGTCGAATTCGCCCTCGTGGCGCTCGGCGAGCGTGGTCAGCCGCTTGCGGTATTTTTCCAGCGTCGGGAACCGCGGCACAATGTGCGTAAACGCGAGGCATAGCCATTTATCGTGCCCGTCGTGCGGCGGGCTGACGTCCACCGTAAAGCCCTGCTTGGAAAGCTCCGCCGCAGCTTTGTACGCGCGGTCTTCGAGCTTGAAGTACATCCAAAAGCTCACCTCGTGCAGCTTGTTGACGTCTGAGCCAAGCTTGGAGAGCAGCTCCAGCACGCGCTTATCCGCTTTGACGATTACTTGTGCGGGGTCTTCGCGTAATTGCTCCTTATGGACTTTTTTACGGGCTATTGCGCCGCGTGAGCGTTTTTTGTTAGTTGCCACTCGGTGACCTTTCTGCAATCCCCACAATCTCCAGCACTGTTAACAGTCCGCGCTGGGTACCAAGATAACTATCTGTCGCGTCAAATGTTTCATCCAGCGAGTGCGCGCCGCGCCCCGTACCACCGCCGTCGATCGTGATGGCGGGAATACCAAGGCTGATGGGAATATTAGCATCCGTACTTCCTGCCGAAAGTTGCGTCGCAATGCCGAGCGCTGCATTCGCGCGGAGTGCAGCCTGAACAATCGGCGCGTCGTCCGCCTGATCTCCCGTAGGCCGCTTGCCGATGGGGTCGAGCTCCACGGTTAATTTTACGCGATGGTTCCAAAATGCGTTCTCTTCTTCAAGCGCGGCATGAACAGCTTCCGTGAATTGCGCGTCCAATTCCGTCAACTCCTCCGCACTTTCGGAGCGCATGTCTACTTCCATCCACACCGTGTGTGGAATGGAATTGACAGACGTGCCCCCTTCAACGCGTCCGACGTTAAACGTCGTCTTGGGAACTTTGGGTACTTCAAGGCGAGAAATTTTCTCTACCGCTCTGCCGAGTGCATGGATGGGGTTCGGCATGCCGAACGAGCCGTAGCTATGTCCGCCGGGACCCTTGAATGTCACCTTGTAACGGTTGCTGCCTACAGCGCGGTGCGTGATGCCTAATCCAGTGCCATCGATGGAAATGAAGTGCGTAACTTTGTCCTTAAGTTCATGAGCGAACAGATGTTTCACGCCGCGCAGGTCGCCGACTGTCGCAACAAACATAATGGTGCCGCGTGTTGTAATACGCTGCTCATTCAACGCTTGCGCAACAGCGAGCAGGACGGCAAGACCACGACTGTCGTCTCCAATACCGGGCGCTTTAATAGAGGAGCCGTCTTGTTTCGCGCTTACATCGGTGCCTTCGGGAAACACCGTATCGAGATGCGCACAGAGCACCAGCGTCGCTTCTGCCGATTCGCACGCACGCTCGCCTATGACATTGCTTTCTGCGTCAATGCGAACGTTGTTCAGCCCAAGCTGGACAAATCGCCGCTGCATATACTCAGCGCGCTTTTGCTCTTTAAACGGCGGCGCTGGGATTTCGCAGATTGCAATTTGCTCGTTGACGATATCCGGCTCTATCGACTTTATAAACTCCAACGCCTGCCTCACCTGAGGATGGGAGGCGAGCTGGCCTGAGGCCGACGAACACGTTAGAATACATATGCTAAATAGAGCGTTTTTCATCATACTTTCAGTTCCTTTTCACGCAGATCGCCATCAACCAGCTTACCCAGTTTCACCACCAACTCTGGCAGAGCCAACACATCTTCCAGTGTTGTGCGGAAATTCACAATACACGCGCGGATAACAAATGCGCCATTGATCACAGAATTCGATGGATACACTTTCCCGCTCGCCTGTAGACGGGTGAGCAATTCCGTGTTCAGCTTATTCAGGTATTCTTCGCTTGTTTTTTCGCCGCGCTGAACATCCTGAGGCACATACCGGAATGTCGTGATACTCAATCCTTGCGTAAATGTTTGGATCTCCGGATGCTGCTGCAACGCGCGATACATTTCTTTCGAGAGCCGGATATCGTCGCCGATCATCTGGATGTATCCCTCGCGCCCGATCTGACGGAGAAGGAGCCACACTTTGAGCGCGCGGAAACCTCGGGAATTTTGCGGACCGTACTCATAGAAATTCGTCGGGGGCTCTTCTCCATCATGGAATTTATAATACACCGGATGATAGCTAAACGCATCGAGCAGAGCCTGTTTGTTCCGCACAAGAGCACAGCCCGCTTCGAACGGAACGTAGAACCATTTGTGCGGGTCGACCGCGACGGAATCGGTAAGGCTGAGCGCTTTGAGATCTTCCGATGCGTCCGGCATGACCGCCGCTGCTGCGCCGTACGCGCCGTCCACGTGAAACCAGATATTGTGCTCCCGGCAAACCGCTGCGATTTCTCGAAGCGGGTCGACCGCACCGGTTCCGACTGTGCCAGCCGCGCCGATAACCATCAACGGGATGTTTCCTTGTTTCTTATCGGATTCAATTTCGCGGCGTAGCGCGGCGATATCCATTCTTAGAGTGTTGTCAACTGGTATCCAGACAATCGAATCGGTGCCCAAGCCGAACATGTCGGCTGCCTTCTGCACCCATGTGTGCGTTTCCGACGAACAATAGACGCGGAGCGTCTTTCCGTCGCCTCCGATTCCTTTGGTGCGGATTTCCCACGGCGTTTTTGCTTTGCGTCCCGCGAGAAAGCATACGAGGTTTGCCATATTGCCACCGCTCACGAGTATGCCCCCAGAGTCCGAAGGATAGCCGATCAGTTCGGCGATCCATTGCACACTCTGTTTTTCCATTTCAGTGGCAAGAGGCGAGAGAGCGTACGCGCCGACGTTCGCATTCACCGACGCAGCCAATAAATCCGCCAGGGCGCCCATCGGCGCGCCCGATGCGTTAATGTACCCCCAGAATCCCGGATGACCGTTGAGCAATGAATGGTCAAACAACAATGACGCTGTATCTTGCAACAACTCGTTCGTTGGACTACCCTTTGCAGGTACGGAGCCTGTGCCGAGAGCTTTGCGTATCTGTGATGGGCTTTCCGAGCGTGTAACCGGAAGACCACGGATTTCGCTGAGGTGCTCGGCAATCCGGTCTACCAATTGGTGTCCTGCTGAGCGGAATTCTTCCGGGGAGATATCAATAGGGGCGTTACGATGTTGAGTCAAGTTGGTACCCTTCATGAGGTTGGTATAGGGAATGCTATCCTCTGTGTAACAGCGATAGTCTTCATGAACAGACAATACAGATAGGTTGGCTCGAAGTTTTAAAAAGTTTCAAGCAGGCTTGTGAACTGAAATATCCCACAATTGCCGGACACAAGCAAGATAGCCCGCCAGCGGTCGTCTACCAAGTCATCCTATACTACCGGCGTGTGCTACCGCACATGTTTGGAGAGCGTTAGAAGCCGTTTGCAGTACAGATTCATTGACAATCCCTCAACTTCTCATTACATTGCTGAGCGCGTTGCTCGGCACAGAGTCAGTGTACATGTCGGTAACTGTCCCTTCGGTATTCGTCTTTTCCTCATGAACATTGCGGTGTTTGCGTCCGGTCGCGGCTCAAATTTCGAAGCGATTCTCACCGCCATCAAACGCGGTACGCTTCCGGCGCGAGTAGTCGTGCTGGTGAGCAACAAATTGAACGCAGGCGCGATGGAGCTCGCTCGTTCGCACGGAATTCCCGCCGCGCACATCAGCGAGAAGCGATTCTCCAGTGAAGAGGAATACGTCGAGAGCTTACTGTCGGTACTACAACAACATCATACGGACTTTATCGCGCTGGCCGGATATTTGAAAAAAATTCCCCGGCGCGTCGTTGAGCGGTTTCGACATAAAATTGTGAACATTCATCCCGCGCTGCTGCCGAAGTTCGGGGGGCCGGGCATGTACGGCATTCACGTGCATGAAGCCGTGCTTGCCGCCGGAGAAACAACGAGCGGGGCGACTGTGCACATCGTGGATGAAGAATACGACCGCGGCGCTATCGTACTGCAACGCACAGTGAATGTGATACCCGGCGATACGCCGGAAACGCTCGCCGCACGTGTCTTAACTCTAGAGCATGAACTGTATCCCGAAGCCCTTCGCGCGTTCGCCGAGGGACGGGTGGACATCAACGGAACGGAAGCTTGGATCAGACCAGCAGCATCGCACCGACAAAGCACATGAGGACGCCGGAACCGGAATTGAAAATCCGCCGTGCGCTCATCAGTGTCTCCGATAAGCGCGGAATTACCGACTTGGCGAAAGGCCTTGCGGAATTCGGCGTGGAGATTATCTCGACCGGCGGCACCTACGCCGCGCTCAACGAAGCGGGCATCGCGGTGAAGCAAGTTTCTGAGATTACCGGTTTCCCGGAGATTCTCGACGGACGCGTGAAGACGCTGCACCCGAATATCCACGCGGCACTGCTCGCCGTGCTCGATAACCCCAAGCACGTCCAGCAGTTGAACGAGCACCAGATTTCGCCGATCGATTTGCTGGTGGTGAATCTGTACCCGTTTGAAGAGACAATCTCAAAAGAAAACGTACGGCTCGAAGACGCCATCGAGCAGATAGACATCGGCGGTCCCGCGATGGTGCGAGCCGGGGCGAAAAATTATCGCCACACGGCTGTCGTCGTCAATCCGTACCGCTACGGTATACTATTAGAGGAGATGCGCGAGCACAACGGTGCGGTGTCCGCACAGACGCGGTTCGATCTAGCATCTGAGGCGTTCGCTCACACCGCTCAGTACGACGCGCTCGTCTCATCGTATCTCGCGGCATTCAAGCCACAGCATGATTTGCCGGAGAAGCTCGTCATATCGTACCGCAAAGCGATGCCGCTCCGCTACGGCGAGAACCCGCACCAGTCGGCGGCACTGTACGGAGAGTTCGACAAGCATTTTCAGAAGCTCCACGGCAAGGAGCTGTCGTTCAACAACATTCTGGATATTAACGCTGCGGCAATGTTGTGCGCGGAATTCGATGAGCCGACTGCCGTCATTATTAAGCACAACAATCCGTGCGGGGTCGGTTCTGGTGACATCCTCTCACAGGCGTATCAAAAAGCCTTAGAAACCGACAAAAAATCAGCATTTGGCGGGATTGTCTGCGTCAATAAGCCTTTGGATTTAGCAACCGCCGAGATGCTCAATGAGCTGTTTTTGGAAGTTATCATTGCTCCGGAGTATATGCCGCGGGTTCTTGACCTCCTCACAAGGAAAAAAGACCGCAGGCTGATGTTACAATCGGCAAACTTGCGAAAGTTGAACGACTACGACATTCGTGCCGTCGCGGGCGGCGTGCTCATGCAGGAACCGGATAAACACCGGATTTATCCTGACCAATTGAAGACCGTCACAAAGCGCAAACCGATGGACGACGAAATGCAGGCTTTGCTGTTCGCGTGGAAGGTTGCCAAGCATGTGAAGTCCAACGCCATCGTGTACGCGCGCGGCGACCGGACGCTCGGCATCGGCGCTGGGCAAATGTCACGCGTGGATTCCTCACGCATCGCGGCGCTGAAAGCGCAGGACGCAGACTTGGATTTGCGTGGTAGTGCGGTCGCCTCAGACGCGTTTTTTCCGTTCGCTGACGGTTTGCTTGAAGCTGTGAAAGTGGGCGCGACGGCAGTTATTCAACCGGGCGGCTCCGTGCGTGACGAGGAAGTCATCAAAGCGGCAGACGAGAATAATGTAGCGATGGTGTTTACAGGAATTCGACATTTCCGGCATTAAATTTTTCTGGCAACTGAAAACTGACAACTGGTAACTGAAAAAATGGGTATTCTCAATCTTTTCGCATCTGATATTGCTGTCGACCTCGGCACGGCGAACACCGTCATCTGGATGAGGGGCAAGGGCATCGTGTTGAACGAGCCGTCCATCGTCGCGTTCGACCGTAATTCGAAAAAAATTATCGCCATCGGCAACGAGGCGCGCGAGATGGTCGGCAGGACGCACCGCGATATCCGCACGATCCGCCCGATGAAAGACGGCGCCATCGCCGATTTTGAAATCGCGGAAGGCATGCTGCGCGAGTTCATCAAGAAAATCAGCGTGGGCTGGGTGCCCAGCAGGCGCATTGTTGTCTCCGTGCCCTCTGGCATCACGGAAGTGGAAAAGCGCGCGGTGCGCGACTCCGCCGAGCACGCGGGCGCAAAGGAAGTGCACCTGCTCGCAGAACCAATGGCGGCGGCAATTGGCGTCGGGCTGGACGTGGACGCGCCTGTCGGCAACATGGTGATCGACATCGGCGGCGGCACAACGGAAATTGCGGTCATCGCTCTCTCCGGGCTCGTGAACGAAGAATCCATCCGCATCGCGGGCGACGAGATGAATAACTCTATCGTGCAGTTCTTCAAACGCAATCATAACATTCTTATCGGCGACCGCACCGCCGAAGCCATCAAGTGCGAAGTCGGCTCCGCGATGCCGCTCAAAGAAGAGATCACAATTCAAGTAAATGGCCGCGACCTCGTGAACGGCGTGCCAAAGACGACGGAGGTCAGCTCTGTGGAAATCCGCGAAGCGCTGAACGAGCCTATCGCCGCGATTGTTGAGGCGGTGAAAATGACGCTCGAGAAAACGCCGCCGGAGCTTTCGGCTGATATTCTCGACCGCGGCATCATGCTCACGGGCGGCGGGGCGCTCCTGAAGGGACTGGATGAGCGGCTCAGGCTCGAAACCAATCTCGCCATCCATGTCGCCGAAGACCCGCTCACCGCAGTTGTCCGGGGCGCGGGCAGGGTGCTGGAGGGATTGGGCCAATACTCCAAGGTTCTCGTAAAAAGCAGGCGGTACGATTAGCAGCAGGGTAAACAAGAACACACTGTAGTTTTTTTCAAAAACCCCGCTGCGCAGCGGGGTTTAGCTTTCGGGTAAACCCTACCCCTTAACATGCTCGAACGAATTTATCATCTTGTCATCTTCTTTAAAGAGTACGTCGTCCTTTCCGGGTTGATCGTCCTCTCGCTGATCATGCTCGTGCTGAACGACAACACGCAGGTGCGCCGACTCAGGACAATGGCAACGGTGACGCTGGGAGTTGTGCAGGAGCAAGTCTCATTCATCCCTTCGTATTTTTCTCTGCGCTCGGAAAACGACATTCTCCGCAGCCAAAACATCCAGCTTGCCGATGAAGTGAGCAAGCTCCGCGATGCACGACTGGAGAATATCCGGCTCCGGAATCTGCTCGAGCTCAAAGAACGGGCAACGCACACGCTCATCTCTGCAAACGTGGTAAGCAAAAGCCTGACGCTCTCGCGCAATACGCTGACGCTCGATATGGGCGAAGCCGACGGCGTGCGCCCGCAAATGCCCGTCGTCAACGAGGCCGGGGTCGTCGGCATAGTCGTTTCAACAAGCGAGAATTATTCGATTGTCAATTTGCTGTTGAATACGACATTCCGCGTGAGCGCCAAGGTAGAGCGCAGCCGTGTGGACGGCATTGTGGCATGGGACGGCGAACGCTTGCTCCTGAAAAATGTTGTGAAAACGCTGGATGTTGTCCCGGGCGACGTAATCCTGACGTCCGAATACAGCAGCACGTTTCCGCCGAA
This sequence comes from Ignavibacteriota bacterium, assembly GCA_022616555.1. Classification (GTDB taxonomy): domain Bacteria; phylum Bacteroidota; class Ignavibacteria; order UBA10030; family UBA10030; genus JAKEEG01. The sequence goes on from JAKEEG010000065.1 coordinate 19,654, forward strand.
CATCCGCATCGGCGTCGTCAGCGAAGTGAGTGAAGAGCTGGGGACGCTCTTCAAAACCATCGTCATCACGCCGAGTATTGACGCGGTGCGGCTGGAAGAAGTATTTATCGTTGTTCGCTTGCCCGACCTGGAGCGCGATTCGCTGGAGAAGGAAACGGCACGCAAGTTTTCGAAGTAATTATAAGAGATTTCTGTTTGTGATGAGTAGGACAGACATTCTTGTCTGTCATTTTTGGTTTACCATCAGGACAGGCAGGAATGCCTGTCTTACCCATTATGTAAGGAGCATGCCATGTCAGATCCCCGTTACCCCATTGGAAAGTTTTCAGAAAAACCTACCATCACCGACGCCGAGCGTGCCGCGTTTATCCAACAAATCGCAGAAGCACCCGCAAAGCTGCGGGATGTAGTGAAAGGCTTAAACGACAAGCAACTCGACACCCCCTACCGCGATGGCGGATGGACAGTGCGGCAGGTGGCGCATCACGTTCCCGACAGTCATCTGAATGCCTACATTCGCTTCAAGCTCGGCTTAACGGAGAATCATCCGACGATTAAGCCATACGACCAGGAAATCTGGGCAAACCTCATCGACGGAAAAACCGGGCCCGTTGAAACATCGCTTGTGCTGCTGGAATCTGTACATACCCGCTGGGTAATGCTGATGCGCTCACTCAAACCGGCAGATTTCGCCCGCACAATCCTTCATCCGGAAAACGGCGTCATGAAGCTCGATGCCATTGTGCAACACTATGCCTGGCATGGACGCCACCACACGGCGCATATCACCTCTCTGCGTGAACGGATGGGGTGGTGAAAAATCTCGTTTGCGAAGGTCTCCTGACCGAGCTTGCAATTAACCGTGTCCATTAATATAGGGGTGAGAAACCTCCCCCTACCCCCTCGGAGAGGGGGATAAAAGCTCATGAAGCTACTATACTTTTGCGCAAACCTTTGGCAGTTCATATCCCCCTCCTTGAGGGGGATGTCCGCACAGCGGACAGGGGAGGATATAAAATTAATATGAAAGTTCAAATCTTAAGAGATAACGTTTACTTCACATCAATCTCATGAAAGTCCTTAAATTCGGCGGGTCGTCCGTCGGCACGCCCGAGCGTATCCGCATGGTGGCAAAGATTGTGCAGGAAGCGGCACGCAAAGACCGCATTGTGCTTGTCGTTTCGGCATTCCAGGGCATCACCAACCAATTATTGGAGTGTGCACACAAAGCCGAATCTGGCGACGCCGGCTATGAACAACACTACGAGCAGCTTGCCGCGCGGCACCGCGACGCCATCACGGCATTGCTCGGTGCTCGCGCATCTTCTACCCGTGAGCGTGTCGAACAGATGCTCGACGACCTGCGCGAGGTTCTGCACGGAATTTACCTCCTCCGTCACTGCGCGCCGCTCTCACTCGACCTGACGGCGAGCTTCGGCGAGCGGTTGTCGGCTACTATTATTACGGATTACCTCTCGCACTCGCATCCCGCTGTTTTTGTCGATACCCGAGAACTGGTCAAAACAGACGACCAGTTTACTCACGCAACGGTAAACTTCGAAACAACGAACGCGCTCATCAGCAAGCGCGTACGCGAAATTGTGCGCGGAAAACACTCCCCCATTCCCGTCGTCACCGGATTTATCGGCTCGACCGACGACGGGCGCACCACAACAATAGGCCGCAACGGCTCAGACTATACGGCGGCAATCTTCGGCGCGGCGCTCGACGCATCGCTCATCGAAATCTGGACAGATGTCGACGGCATCCTGAGCGCAGACCCGGGAGCGGTACAATCGGCGTTCACCTTGCCGAGCATGTCGTACGAAGAAGCGATGGAGCTTTCGTACTTTGGAGCGAAAGTCCTCCACGCCGCGACGATAGCTCCAGCGGTAGCGCGCAACATTCCTATCGTCATCAAGAATACGCTGAACCCTTCTGCGCGCGGCACGCTCATCTCCCGCAAAGCTGAGCCGTGGATCGGCGTTGCAAAGGGTATCAGCTCGGTAGACGATATTGCGCTTCTGACGCTGCGCGGGTTGAACATGGTCGGCGTCCCCGGGACAGCCGAGCGGTTGTTCCGCGCCCTCGGCTCGCACAAAGTGAACGTGATTTTAATCTCACAGGCGTCGTCTGAGCACACGATTTGCTTTGCCGTCAGTAAACGCGACGCGCCACGCGCGCGCAAAGCGGTGGGACAGGAATTTCACTTTGAGCTTCAAAGCAAGCTCACTTCGCTCGATGAGAGCCCCAACCAAACCATCGTCGCCATCGTGGGAGACGGGATGAAGGGCACGCCCGGCGTTTCCGGGAAAGTATTTCAAGCATTGGGGAGAAACAACGTCAATGTCACGGCCATTGCACAGGGAGCTTCCGAACGCAATATCTCGTTTGTGATCAACTCAAACCAAAAAAACCGCGCTCTGAACGTCATCCATCAGGCATTCTTCGAGAAAAAGAAGCGACTCGACCTGGTGGTGGTTGGTGTCGGCAACATTGGCGGAGCACTTTTGAAGCAGTTGTACCAGCAGCGGGCTTCGCTGATTGCACAAGGGTTTGAAGTGAACGTCGTCGGAATTTCGAACACCAAAAAATTTCTCGTCTCTGCAAACGGAATCGAACTCAAGAATTGGCGCGAGGCGCTAACGAGCTCTCCGGACAAAGCCGATATTCGTGCGCTAGCGCGACAGATCGTCTCGCTAGAGCTTGTCAACGCGGCATTAGTTGATTGCACGGCGAGCGAGGATGTCGTCGCCGCGTACCCGGAATTCGTGCGTGCGAACATGCACATCATCACGCCGAACAAACAAGCGAACGTCCTGCCGTGGAAAGAATACCAGTCGCTGCTGGACCTGATGCAGCAGCGCGAGAAGTATTTTCTCTACGAAGCAAATGTGGGCGCGGGGCTGCCGGTGATTTCCACTCTCCGCGATTTGATAGACAGCGGTGATACGATTGTGAAAATCGAAGGGATCTTCTCCGGCACGCTGAGTTACCTCTTTAATAGTTACGATAGCACGCGACCGTTTAGTGTCTTTGTGCAAGAAGCGCATCAGCTCGGGTTCACCGAGCCCGACCCACGCGAAGACCTTTCGGGTCAGGATGTAGGACGAAAGCTGCTCATCCTCGCTCGCCTACTCGGGTTAAAAATGGACTTGAAGAATATCAAAGT
>JAKEEG010000066.1 GCA_022616555.1 Ignavibacteriota bacterium
AGCTTGCGACAGTTGCCTACAGTTCACCCTCGCAAGCAAACGCGGTGCTGACCGCGAGCGGCTATGTCGTGGCACAGCGTAAAGCGGCGGTCGCCTCGAAAGGAACAGGCAGGTTGGTTTTCCTTGGGGTGGAGGAAGGTGACCGTGTAAAGGAAGGCCAAATCATTGCACGCTTAGAGGATGACGACGTAGTTGCGTCTCAACAGCAAGCGCGTGCCAACCGGACTGTTGCCGAGGCAGAAGTGAAAGATGCTCAACAGTGGCATGCCCGACAAAAACAAATGTTAGACCGGAATCTTACTTCTCAGGCAGAGTATGATGCGGCGGAAACACGCCTCAATAGAGTTAATGCCTCTGTTGTTGCAGCGCGTGCTGCGCTCACGGCTGCGACGGTTGCGGTGGAAAATACTCGCATCCGCGCGCCGTTTGACGGAACGGTACTGCTGAAACATGCCGACGTCGGTGAAATTGTCGCGCCGTTCGCATCGGCGTCAAGCTCCCGCGGCGCAGTTGTCACAATCGCCGATATGACTTCGCTCGAAGTCGAGGCAGACGTTTCGGAATCGAACATCTTCCGCATTACGCCAAATCTCCCGTGCGAGATCTCGCTCGATGCGTACCCCGACCAGCGTTACCAGGGGTATGTCAGCAAAATCGTTCCAACTGCGGACAGGGCAAAAGCGACGGTGTTGGTGAAAGTGAAATTCAAATCATACGATTATCGCGTGCTGCCGGAAATGAGCGCGAAGATCACATTCCTTTCCAAGGAAGCTGACGCATCGGCGGTGAATGCGAAATCCGTGTTATCGGTTCCGTCAAACGCAGTAGCGACACGCGACGGCAGGGAGGTCGTCTATAAAGTTGCTGATGGATCTGCGAAAGAGGTGCCGATTGTGACCGGCAAAAAATTGGGCTCGATGGTGGAAGTGCAAGAAGGCCTGAGTTCGGGCGATAGAGTGATTGCACGTGTGGACGAGCGCATCAATGATGGCGTTAAAGTTGTGGTCAAATAACTTCAGGAGAACGTATGGCGAACACGCTGATTGAAATCCAGAACATTTCCAAATCGTACCGGCGGGACAGCATGCAGATTCCCGTGCTGCGCGATATCTCGCTCACCGTACCGGATGGCGAGTTCCTCGGATTGATGGGACCGTCCGGCTCCGGCAAAACGACGCTGCTGAATTTGATTGCAGGCATCGACAAGCCGAACAAAGGAAAGATCGTTGTCGGCGGGATGGACGTTGCCTCGCTGAACGAAACGGCTCTCGCAAAATGGCGCGCGCGGCACGTCGGGTTCATTTTTCAGTTCTATAACCTCATCCCCGTGTTGACAGCGTACGAGAATGTCGAGCTGCCGCTCTTGCTGACGAAACTCTCGAAAGACCAGCGGAAAAAGCACGTGGAAACCGCGCTACAGGTTGTCGGCCTTGCCGACCGCATGCAACACTACCCGAAGCAGCTTTCCGGCGGACAGGAACAGCGCGTCGCGATCGCACGGGCGATTGCCACCGACCCGACGCTGCTTGTAGCGGATGAACCGACGGGAGATCTCGACAAGCAATCTGCGGAAGAGATTCTGACTCTGTTGGAACGCTTGAATAAAGAGTTCAAGAAAACCATTGTGATGGTGACGCACGACCCGCGTGCAGCGGAGAAAGCACACACCGTTCGGCATCTTGATAAAGGCGAATTGCAGTAGGGAGAACTATGAAAATCATTAAGCTTCTTTTCAAAAACTCGTTCCGGCATAAGCTTCGGACAACGCTGACGATTCTCGGCATCGCCATCGCGGTGACAGCCTTCGGTTTCCTCCGTACGGTGGTAACGGCGTGGTATGCCGGAGTTGAAGCCTCATCTCCCAACCGGTTGATTACGCGCAACTCGGTTTCGTTCATCTTTCCGCTGCCGTATGCTTATAAAGAGCGTATAGAGCGAATTCCAGGCGTGGAGACAGTGGCGTACATGAACTGGTTTCAGGGTGTGTACATCGACAAAAGTCAATTCTTCGCTCGCATGGCTGTCGATATGGAAGCCTCGCTCAAAGCGTATCCGGAATTTATCGTGCCGCCGGAGCAAAAAGAGATATTGCTGCGCGAGCGCAATGCCTGCGTCGTTGGAGCAGACCTCGCGGTGCAATACGGATTTGAAATCGGCGACGTGATACCGATTGAGGGTGACATTTACCCGGGCGAATGGGAATTCGTTGTGCGGGCGATTTACCAGCCGCGCGATAAAACGGTGGACGGCACGCAAATGTGGTTCCACTGGGAATATCTCGATGAACGCATGAAACAGGACATGCCCGGAAGGGCGGGAGACGTTGGATGGTATGTCATCCGCATCAGCAATCCTGCCGATGCAGCCCGCATTTCCGAAGCTGTGGACGAGCAGTTTAAGAATTCACGGGCTGAGACGAAAACGGAAACGGAAGCGGCATTCCAGCAAGGGTTTATCGCCGGGACAGGGCTTATTATTCAATTGTTGAATTTCCTCTCGTTCATCATCATCGGTATCATTATGTTGGTTCTGGGTAACACGATGATTATGTCAGCCCGTGAACGCACGAAGGAATACGCGGTGCTCAAGACGCTGGGCTTCTCGGGCGGGCGGTTGATTTCGTTGATTGCCGGTGAGTCGCTGATTATCTCCGTACTTGGTGCGGCGGCCGGACTGTTACTAACATTGCCGTTGGTGGAAATGTTCTCGCTGTTTGTCCCCAAGTCCTGGTTCCCCATCTTCTACGTTGAGCCGGTTACGTACGTTCTCGCGGGCACATCCGCGGTGCTTGTCGGCATTGCTGCGGCATTGTTCCCGATTCAACGCGCGGTAAAGACGTCGATTGTGGATGGGCTACGATTTGTCGGGTAAAGAAGGAAACAGAAGACAGGAGTCAGAAAACAGAAGTTAGGAATGGATGCCCCATACATGGATAGAGAGCCTGCGAAAACTTTTGAAGACCTTATCGTTTGGCAAAAGGCTCATCAGTTTGTGCTATCCGTGTACAAGTTAACAGAGGCTTTTCCAAAACAGGAGACGTACGGTCTGACTTCTCAACTACGCCGAGCGGCAGTGTCAATAGCGGCAAATATCGCAGAGGGTTTTAAGAAAAAGGGAAAGCCGGATAAAGTGAGGTTTATGAATGTAAGCCAAGGATCTGTTGAAGAATGTCGCTATTATCTCATTCTCGCACGAGACCTGGGTTATGGAAATACAACGCAACTCTCTGAACAATTAATCGAAGTAAGTAAAATATTACAATCGTATTCATATTCTATTCTGAATTCTGTCTCCTGACTCCTATTTACTGGGGTAATTTATGAAGATTCCTCTAAAATATACCGTGAGAAATTTCCGCAGCCGGCGATTGACGACCGCCATCACGATTACAGGCGTTGCGCTTGTCGTCTTTGTGTTCGTCGCCGTGATGATGCTCTCCAACGGCATCACAGCGACGCTGATCGCCACCGGGTCGACGGAGAATGTGTTGGTCGCGCGCAAGGCGGCGAACGGCGAGATTTCCAGCATCATCATGAACGAGACCTACAATATTATCCTGACGCTTCCGCAGGTTGCCAAGGATGCCGAGGGTAAACCGATTGCCACCGGCGACGTCGTTGTGGTGATTAACCTGCCGAAGATTGGGACGGAAGGCGGCTTCAGCAACGTCACCGTGCGAGGCGTGTCACAGCCGGCGTTCGACCTTCGCCCTATGGTGAAAATTGCCGAAGGAAGGATGTTCAACTGGGGTGCAAGGGAGATTATCGTGGGGAGTGCCGTTACAAAGCGGTTTGAAGGAGCGCAGATTGGGAACGTCATTAAATTCGCGGGGGATAACTGGACAATTGTCGGCGTGTACGAAGCGGACCGCACAGCGTTCGATTCCGAAATCTGGGGCGATGTTTCGCAGATCCAGGACGCGTTTAGAAGGGGAGTATCGTTTTCGACTGTCACGTTTCGCTTGAGCAGCCCTGACCAGTTTGAGGCATTGGAAAAGGCGTTTGCAGACGATAACCGGCTCCAGCAATTCGAGCCGAAAATCGAGCAGGCGTACTTTGAAGCGCAATCCGAGTTTATGGCAATCTTCATCAGCGTGCTGGGGATTTTTGTGACGGTGTTCTTCAGCGTGGGCGCGATTATCGGCGCGATGATTACGATGTACACTGCTGTTGCAAACCGCACGACGGAGGTTGGCACACTGCGTGCGCTCGGCTTCCAGCGCCGGAATGTGTTGTTTGCATTTCTGACGGAATCGATACTCATCTCGCTTATCGGCGCTGCCATTGGGCTCTTCCTTGCTTCGTGGCTGCAGTTCTTTACGGTCTCGACGATGAACTGGGGTTCATTCTCTGAGCTGGAGTTTTCGTTCACGCTAACATTGAAGATCATACTCTACGCCGTGGGATTCTCTATTTTGATGGGCGTGGTTGGAGGCTTCCTGCCGTCGGTAGCCGCGGCGCGGTTGAATATTGTGAACGCGCTGAGGTCTGCATAATTTTTGTAACACCTGCGAGGTAATATAACCTCGCAGGTGTTATTCTCATCCCCTTGTATCCATTCCCCTTATCACGTATCTTTAATTTTAGGCAGTGAATACGATTCAATTCTATAACGATAATTCTGAAGCCGCTGTCGATCAGCTGGAGCAAAACGGCATTACCGCGTGCGTTCGTCATGCCTTGGAAGAGGATATCGGCACTGGCGATGTTACTACTAATCAGATAGTTGACGCGGAAGCAACCATACGAGGGGTAATTGTCGCGAAGCAAGAAGGCGTTGTCACAGGACTTGATATCGCTCAGCTTGCGTTTCAGCTTGTAGATGAGAAGGTAGCGTTTAAGACGCTTGTTGATGAAGGTACAGGAGTCGTCAGCCGACAATATCTTGCAGAAATTGAAGGTCCAGCGCGAGCTATTTTGTCTGCCGAGCGGACCGCCCTGAATTTTCTTTCCCGCATGTCCGGCATTGCAACATTGACCGACCGGTTTGTGCATGCCGTTCGGGGAACACAAGCAGTCATACTCGATACGCGAAAAACGGCTCCAGGCCTTCGTATAATTGACAAGCTTGCTGTTCGCCGCGGAGGGGGAACGAACCATCGCATGGGGTTATTCGATATGATACTGATTAAGGATAACCACATCGATACTGTGGGCTTGCTTGGTCAGGCCGTGCAACGCGCGCGAGCAGCGAATGAACAGTCAGAAATTGAAGTCGAAGCGCGTACTCTTGGGGAAGTTGAACAGGCGCTGGAACTGGGCGTTAAACGAATATTGTTGGACAATATGACGATTGAGATGTTGCGGGAAGCGGTTCGCCTCTCGGCCGGAAGAGCAGAACTTGAGGCTTCCGGCAATATTACTCTGGAAAATGTGCGCGAGATTGCAGCGACCGGGGTGAAGTATATTTCCGTTGGCGCATTGACGCACTCAGCGCCCGCGTTTGATGTTAGTCTTAAGTATGTAAAAGACTCATACACGAGAAGGGATATGTAATGATTGACGTTGAAGCGGTCGCGGTAGACGAGATGTATGAGAAGCTGCATGGTATGCTTCGTACGGTTGTGCCGGATATCGAACTTCGATACAAGGCGGAATTGGCTGTAGAGATTAACGGGTTGAAGAGTCGTAGAAATGCCGTTATTCTTGGACATAACTATATGGAGCCCGCGCTGTATCATTCGGTGCCGGATTATGTAGGAGATTCGCTGGAGCTTTGCCGTCAAGCAGCTGAAACTGACAAGGACATAATCGTCTTCTGCGGTGTGCAATTTATGGCTGAGACGGCAAAGATTCTTAACCCGTCGAAATCAGTTCTCATTCCTTCGCAGAAAGCCGGGTGTTCGCTCGCAGCAAGCATCACGGCAGGCGACGTTCGCCAACTCAAGAAGCGCTTCCCCGGCGTTCCCGTGGTTGCCTATATTAACACGTATGCGGATGTGAAGGCAGAAGCAGATGTTTGTTGCACATCTGGGAATGCTTCTGCCATAGTTGAATCGCTGAGTAGCGAGACGGTTATTTTTGTTCCGGATGAATATCTCGCGCAGAACGTGGCACGTGAGACAGGGAAGCACATTGTATTCCCGACGTTAGAAGCGAGCGGGGCACGAAGTGCGGACCTCGACTATCAGCTCATTGGCTGGCGTGGACGGTGCGAAGTACACGATAAATTTACTGTCGAGGACGTTCAAAATGTCCGCAAGCAATTTCCGGATGTGATCGTGCTCGCCCATCCGGAATGCAGCCCGGAGGTTGTCGCCGTATCGGATTTTTCCGGTAGCACGACGGCTATGCAGCGCTACGTCGAAGAGATTGCTGCACCGCGATATTTGCTGTTGACCGAATGCTCCATGGGCGACAATATCGCAGCCGCGCACCCCGAGAAGGAAATGGTACGGCTCTGCAGCATCCGGTGTCAGCATATGAATCAAATCTCACTTGAGCAGACACGAGACGCATTGCGACACGTCAGGTATGTGGTTGATTTGCCGGAAGAGGTGCTTGTAAAGGCGGCGAAGTCTATTGAACGTATGCTTGCTCTATCATAGGAGGGAAACAAAGCACCTATGTTCTGGCTCCAAATCGTTGCTAACTTTCTGAAAATCTTACGCGCGGGGCAAACGCCGCAGCAGATTGCCGGCGGGTTTGCGCTTGGTTCCATCCTCGGGCTTTCGCCGATGTTCACTCTGCAGGGACTGGCGGTCTGGCTGCTGATACTTATCCTGAATGTCAATCTCTCCGCCGCGATTCTTTCGCTTACGCTGTTCAGTCTCGTCGCATTCATCTTCGACCCCGTGTTCCATTGGCTGGGGTATGAAGTGCTTGTCAACGTTGATGAATTAACTGGCACGTGGACGGCGCTCTACAACGCGCCGATTGCGCCGCTCACGCGTTTCAACAATACGGTGGTCATGGGAAGCTTTCTGAGCTCACTGGTACTTTTTGTGCCAGTGTACTTCGGAATGAAACAATTTGTCGTTGCGTACCGGTCGACGCTGGGTGCGCGAATCGAGAAATGGAAAATCTATCAAATCATCAGCAAAAATTTTATCGTGCGGTGGTATAACCGCATCAAGAATTTTGGCTCGTCATAATGCGCAAGAAATTCGTTTATATAGTCCTGGTTCCGGTTGTTGTGGTCGCGGCGGTAACCTATCTTTTCATTGATGATTGGGTCGAAGCCGGCATGGAAGCGGCGGGCGAGGCGGTCGTCGGCGCGAAAGTTGAAATCGACGACCTCACGCTAACGCTCTCGCCGATAGCCATCGAGTTCAGCCGCCTGCAAGTTGCGAACCCAAAGGACCCGTGGAAGAATATCTTCGAGACGGGTAAAGTACGCGCCGCTCTCGACTTCGGCCAATTGTTGCGCAGGAAGTACATCATCGAGACAGTTGAAGTCAACGAGCTGATTCTCGGCACAAAGCGCGAAACAGATGGCTCGTTGCCCAAGGAACCAGTTGAGGAAAAGCCAGCGGAACCTGCCGAACTATCGGTAGTTCAGGAAGCTGCAGCCACTGTCACTGGACAGGTACAGCAGGCGCCGATGTTTGACCTTGAGAAGTTGAAGCGGGAATTCAACATCGACAGTTTGTTGAATGTGCAGAATCTTCGTGCTGTTCAGCACATCGACACGCTGAAGCAGCGCGTCCAGCAAGCCTCGCAGGAATGGCAGAAAACGTTGGATGAATTTGAAAACTCAAAGCAGAAAATCGCCGAGATTGAAACTGCCGTCAAAGCAATCAATGTGAACGAGCTGAAGTCGTTGGAAAAGATTACGGCAGCCGTCAACAACATCAACACTGCACAAAAGAATGTCAACGAGCTGAACGAGCTATTCAAAACCCGGAAGAGCTCGCTGACAAACCAAATCAACTCCGCGGCGGCTTCCGTGAAAGTGATAGACGACCTCGCGAAACAGGACTACGAATCGATTCGGAGCCTCGCGAGGTTGCCCGACTTGAGCATGCAAGGACTGGCAAACTTAATCGTCGGCAAGCAGGTGTTGGAAGACGTGCAATATTATCTCGGGTGGATTGATTACGCGCGCAACACCGTGCCGCAGTATATTCCAGAGTCTCAATCAGAAACGCCGCCCCGCTTCGAAGGGCAGGATATTCATTTTCCCGTTGAGCGCGGCTATCCTAAACTGTGGATCAAGAAAATCCTCATCTCCGGTGGAGAGGATAAAGCGCAAAAGTCCGAATACTTCTACGCAAAAGGCGAGGTGACGGATATTTCTTCTGATCAGCGCATCACCGGCAAACCGCTCTCGATTGCTCTTGACGGAAATAAAGGGGAGCGCACTTCGCTTGCGTTCAAAGCGCTCTTCGATAGAAGAACCGAAGAGCCGCTCGATACGTATGGAGTCAATGTAAAAGGCATTGCCGTCGGCACGCTCGAGCTAGGCAGGTCGGATTTCCTGCCTGCGCGGATGATGGAATCAGTTGCCAATACGGATATCGTGGTGCGCGTGCCCGGCAGCGGGTTCGACTCGGACTTGAAGATCAACTTCGGAAACATCGCAATGGTGTTCGACCGTGCGCCAAAAGGCGATGTCGAGCGCATCGTGCAGGACGTGTTGCAGGATGTCCGCAGTTTTAACGTCGGATTACGGCTCTGGAGCAATATGGGCAAGGTCGATATGGCGTTCACGACTGACCTGGACAATCTCATTGCGGCGCGGGCAAAGAAAGTCGTGGGTAATGAAATTGCCCGGCTCCAAAACGAGCTTCGCTCTAAGGTCAATCAGAAGATCACTGAGAAGCGGAAGGAATTCGACCAGCTCTATAGCCAGAAAAAAGACGAGGCGCTGGCGAAAGTCAAATCATACGAAAACCTGTTGAACGAGAAACTCGCTTACGTCGACGGAAAGAAAAAGGAGCTGGAGGCGCGCGTCGAAGAAGAAAAGAAAAAGCAAACGGAAGGGGCGAAGAAAAAGGTAGAGGACGCTCTCAAAGGGCTGATTAAGGGGAAGTGATCCAGTCCGCAAATTGAAGCGAACCTCACAAAAATTCTCGTTATCTACTTGCTCCAAAGGGGGAGATGTGTTACATTCTTGCCAACGGTTTTTTGAGAACCACGCGGCAGACGAATGAAAAAACTCTCACTCCAGCTCATGAACGAAAGCTTCGCGGTGAACAAGCTTGCGCAGTTTGCCGAATTGCCGTCCATCTTCGCCAAAGGTGAGATGTGCTTCATCATGCGCACGGATGAAGAGCTGACCATTATCTGCCCCGACTTTATGGCGCCGAACAACGTGCAGCAGGAGACCGGCTGGAAGTGCATGAAGGTTGTCGGCGAGATGGGTTTAAAAGAAGTCGGAGTGCTCGCATCGATCACCGGGCCGCTGGCGGAAGCGAAGATCCCCATGCTCGCCGTGAGCACGTTCAACACGGACTATATTTTTGTGATGGAGGAGAACCTCGTGCACGCCGTGCAGGCGCTTCAGAAAGTCGGTCACGAGTTCGTGCACGGAGAGTGATTCTCGCCTTCACCCCTGCTCCCCCAGCACCACCGCTGCTTTACCGCATCCTTCCCTTTAAAGTTTCCGCAACCTCGTATAGACTAATCCCTTTATCTGCTAACAACACCAGCAAGTGATACAACAAGTCCGCCGATTCCTCTTTTAGCGCTTCGGGCTTTTGCTGAAGCGACGCGACGATAACTTCCACCGCCTCTTCTCCGACCTTTTGAGAAATGTAAGACGTCCCGCGTGCAAACAATGTCGCTGTGTAGGAATCCTTCGGCATGTCGCGCTTGCGCCGACGGATGGTTTCTTCTAATTGATGCAATGTTGACGGGCCCTGTTCTCGTTTTTCCTCGCCGAAGCATGTGTAGGTTCCATTGTGGCAAGTTGGCCCACTTGGGGTAGCATAAATGAGCAGCGCGTCGTTGTCGCAATCCGTTTGTGCAGAAACAACGGTGAGCGTGTTACCGGATGTCTCACCCTTCTGCCATAAGCGTTGTTTCGTGCGGCTCCAAAACGTCGTTTTTTTGTCTCTGAGTGTTTTCTCAACGGCTTCGCGGTTCATAAATCCCACCATTAACACTTGCCACGTTGAGGCGTCTTGCACAATAGCCGGGATTAAGCCGTTGAGCTTGCTGAAATTCAGCTGGTCGATGTTCATCGTATAGGAATGTGCTGTTGTCTGAGAAACGATTTGAGTTCTGCGATTTTTATTTGTTGGAAGTGAAACAACGATGCGGCGAGCACAGCATCGGCCTTCCCGTTAGTCAATGCCTCAATGAAGTGCTCGAGTTTACCAGCGCCGCCAGATGCGATCACGGGAACGCTCACTTGCGTTGAGAGTTCTCGCAGCAAGTCCACGTCGTACCCCGATTGTGTGCCATCGCGGTCCATGGAGGTGACGAGCAACTCACCCGCTCCTCGTTGGGTTGTTTCTTCAGCCCACTTGAGTGCGTCTCGGCCGGTGTTTTCCCGCCCGCCTTTCACCCAGACTGTCCAGCCGCCGTTCGTTCGCTTCACGTCGATAGCAGCGACGATGGATTGCGAGCCGACGTGCTCCGCCGCGCGCTCTAGGAATTCCGGGTTCTGCACAATTGCTGTGTTGAGCGAGACTTTATCCGCACCCGCATCCAGCACGCGCTTCACATCATAGACGGTACTGATGCCTCCGCCCACGGTGAAGGGAATCTGCACTGCCTCGGCAACGCGTACCACCATCTCCAGCAGTGTCTTCCGCCCCTCATGCGACGCGCTGATGTCGAGAAACACCAGCTCGTCCGCGCCTTCATCCGAGTAGCGCGCCGCCAATTCGACGGGGTCGCCAGCATCGCGCAGGTTGACGAAGTTTGTGCCTTTGACCGTCTTGCCGTCTTTTACATCGAGGCAGGGGATGATCCTTTTGGTAAGCATATGTTATCAGTTGTAAACTCTAGACCAGTTTGTCATTCTGAGCGTAGCGAAGAATCTCATTCCTGAATTCAAATCGAAAAAACGAGATTCTTCGTAGCTCCGCTCCTCAGAATGACAATTTCTTCATGATTTTCAAAAATCTCGAGAGTTTATTTCACAAACTCCCGTAAATCCTCAAGTTTTATTTTTCCCTCGTACAACGCTTTTCCTACAACGATGCCGGTGACGCCTGCTTCCACAAGCGTGTGGATGTCATCAACAGAAGAAATTCCTCCGGAGGCAAACAGTTGAATGTTCTTGAAGAACGATTTGATCTCCGTATAAAGCTCCACGTTCGGTCCTTGCATCATGCCGTCGCGGTCGATGTCCGTGCAGATGAACGTCGACGCCTTCGCGCTGATCATGTCGTAGATGAATGTGTTGGGCGAGTACTCCGACTCTGCCAGCCAGCCGCTATGTGCGATTTTGCCTCCGTGAATATCCAGCGCGATGGCGATCCGGCTTGAACCGATATCCTGTATCCACTTTTTCACGAGCGCAGGAAGTGTCACTGCGATGCTGCCGACAACCACGCGCTGAGCGCCAAGCTCTAATAATTTATCCATGTCCTCTTTGGAGCGCACGCCTCCGCCGACCTGCGCTTTGACGCCTTTGAGCGCGAGGATTTTCTCCAGCGATTCCCAGTTCGTCACCTGGCCTTTTTTCGCACCGTCCAAGTCCACGACGTGCAGGTGAGAGAAGCCGGCGTCGAGGAATGATTTTGCAACATCAGACGGGGAATCGGAATACACGGTCTGCTCGTCGAAATGTCCCTGCCGCAAGCGGACGCATTTGCCTTGATAGATGTCGATAGCCGGGAAGATTAGCATCGTTCACCAAAATTTTTGAGGAGTTGAAGTCCGGCGCTCCCGGATTTTTCCGGATGGAATTGCACGCCGTAGAAATTGTTCATCTGCACGGCAGAGGAAAACGTGAGTCCGTACTCCGTCGCGCCGACGGTCTCGGGAACCGCGGGCGCGTAGTACGAATGCACGAAATAAAAATGCTCGCTTTCGGCGATGCCCGCGAAGAGCGGGGAGTCATTCCTCCTGCGCACCTGATTCCAGCCCATGTGCGGCACTTTAATATGTGGGAGCGAGCGCGAGTCGAATTGTACGATTTTCCCCGGTAGAATGCCAAGACAATCGGTGTGGCGCTCATCCGATTTTTCGAATAACAACTGCATGCCGAGGCAAATGCCTAAAAATGGCACACGCACGTCCTTGAGCCACCGGATCAGTCCGGCGCGATCGAGCGAATCCATCGCCATCCGCGCCTCGCCGACACCGGGGAGAATGAGTTTGTCAGCGCGCTGAAGCTCGCCGATACTGCTGGAAACTGTGTGCCCAATGCCCAGCCGCTTCAGTGCGTTGCTCACCGAGCGGATGTTCCCTGCGCCGTAATCGATTATGCCGATCATGATAATCTTGAAATTCTAATGAGTAACACACCCCCCTTGTATCCCCTCTCGCTCTGCTCTTGCCCACACTCGAGAGGGGGCTCATGCACACGAGCCTTGAAAGTCCCCTCTGTGTATATGCAAGCGGGCTTGGGAGAGGGGATTTAGGGGTGTGCTTATATGCCAATACGTTACAGTATGCCTTTTGTAGATGGTAATTGACCGGGCGCTCGGTTGTCGGGCGCAGCCGCTTGTTTCAGCGCTCGCGCCACCGACTTAAACACCGCTTCCACTTTATGATGGTCGTTGCGTCCTTGCACGCTGATATGCAGATTTGAGCGCAAACCATCGGCGAGCGCCCTAAAGAAATCCTCCACTAATTCTGTCGGTAGCTCACCAACTTTTTCGCGCTCGAATTTTCCTTCAAACGTAAAATAGGGTCTGCCGCTTAAGTCGAGCGCAACCTGTGCGAGCGATTCATCCATCGGCAGCAGAAATCCGTACCGCTCGATGCCGCGCTTGTCGCCCAGCGCCTGGCGTATGGCTTCACCGAGCACAAGCCCCGTATCCTCCACGGTATGGTGCTCATCCACACGCAGATCGCCTTTGACTGTGACTGCCATATCAATGAGCGAGTGCTTTGAAAGCAGCTCGAGCATATGGTCGAAGAACCCGATTCCCGTCGCGATGCGGTACGCTCCGGAACCATCGAGGACAATGTCTATCGTAATGTCCGTTTCGGTCGTTTTGCGTTTAACCGAGGCAGAGCGGTTTGTGCGGAGGATGAAACCGCACGCATCGAGAAATTTCGGCGTCACAAAATCCGCCTCAGATGTTTTGCCGTTCGTAAGCCGGACTGCTTTGCATCCGATGTTGCGCGCAAGCTGGACGTCTGTTTCACGGTCGCCAACGACAAACGACCGCGCTAAGTCGATGTGGTTTTTCCTTAGATATTCCGTCAGCAATCCAGTTTTCGGCTTTCGGCAATCGCACTTGTCAGCTTCCGTGTGTGGACAGATGAATATCTCCGTAAACCGGATGCCTTCGGCCCCGAGCAGAGTAAGTATTTTTTGATGTGGAATTTCAAACGCTTCGGTTGGAAACGAAGGCGTGCCGAGATAATCCTGGTTTGTGACCATCACCAGCTCATACCCCGTATCTTGCAGCTTTCGCAGGCCCTGAAACACGCCGGGCAGAAATTCCAGTTTTTCGAGCGAATCGATTTTTTCGTCCGGCGGTTCAACAATAAGAGTACCGTCGCGGTCGAGGAATGCAACTTTCTTCATGGTTTTATCTCATTGAGAGTATTCAATAGTAGAGAATTTTGTTCCGCCGTCCCCGCGGTGATGCGGAGACAGTTGCCCAAGAGCGGCTCGGCGCTCCTGTCGCGTACAATGACGCCGCGTTCGGCAAGCAGCCTGTACACGGTTTTTGCTTCCCGGCAGCGGACGAGGAGAAAGTTTGCGTCCGAAGGAAACACGCGCTCTATGGCCGCCATTTTTTTGAGCTGCTCTGAGAGATGTTCTCGCAGCTTTACGATGGCGCGCACGGCTTGCTTCATACGGCCGGGATTTTCCAATGCACGAAGGGCGGCAGAGCTCGTGAGCGCGTTGATGTTGTAAGGCGGTTTCACTTTGAGAAGATACTCAATAATTGCCGGAGACGCGATGGCGTAGCCCAAACGGATTCCTGCCAATCCCCACGCCTTCGAAAGCGTACGGAGGATGACGAGATTCGGATATGTGTCTATTTGGGTTGCTAACGACTCGGCGTCGGAAAAATCGATATACGCTTCATCCACCACGACAATCGCATTGGTATCGCACAGTGCAAGAATATCGTCTTGGCGAAGAAGATTTGCCGTCGGGTTGTTCGGCGAGCAACAAAACACCAGTTTTGTTGTCGCACTCAACGCCGACTTCAGTTTTTCCACGTCCAGTTGAAATTGCTCGGTCAACAGGCATTGCCTCACCTCAACGTCTTGAATTTCTGCCGCCACACGGTACATGCCGTACGTTGGGGCGGCAATGAGAATCGAATCCTGCCTCGGCTCGCAGAAAATCCGAATTAGCAAATCAATCACCTCGTCAGAACCGACGCCCACAAACACATTCTCGGCTTTCAAACCGGCAAGCACAGCAAGCCGTGCTCGAAGAGCTGTTTGAAACGGGTCTGGATAGCGGTTAAGCTCGAGCCCATCGGCAGGAATTACGCTGCCGAGCGAATTCTCGTTTGCATCGAGCAGCACGCCCGATGCAAAATCATGCCGCGCGGCGCGGTAGGGCTTGAGCGTTTTGATGTTCGGTCGTATCAGTTGTTCAATGTTCACGATGTAAACCTTACAGTTACTGCACGCTTGTGTGCTTCAAATCCCTCCGCCTCTGCGAGCGTTGTAAGCGTTGGGGCAAGGTTGCGCAAGCCTTCCTCGGAGATGGTTTGAAACGAAACGAATTTCTGAAAGCTTTCCACCGCCACGCCGCTGTATGCCGCTGCCGCGCCACCTGTGGGCAGAGTGTGGTTAGTCCCCGAGGCATAGTCGCCCGCGGTGACGGGCGCATATTGCCCCAGGAATACTGAGCCGGCATTTCGAATAAGCGGCACAATCTTCTCGGGTGATTGTACATTAATGATGAGATGCTCAGGAGCGTAGTCGTTTGAAAAATGAATTGCATCGTCCAACGAGTTTGCAACAACAATAAAACTATTTGCGAGCGACTGTTTGAGAATCTTTTTTCGCGGAAGACTCTCTAATAATCCTTGGACTACCCCATTTACGCGCTGAGCAAATTCAGCATCGGTTGAGACGAGCACGACCTGCGAGTCGGCGCCGTGCTCTGCCTGCGAGAGCAAATCGGCTGCGACGTACGAGGCGTTAGCAGTCTTATCCGCAATAATAAGCAATTCGGATGGTCCGGCAGGCCCATCGATTGCCGCTCCGCCCGGCTGACAAGAAACGAACTGCTTAGTAGCGGTGACAAATGCATTCCCCGGTCCGAAGATCTTATGCACCTTGGGAATCGATTCCGTTCCGTACGCCATCGCCGCGATTGCCTGAGCCCCGCCTACACAATAGATTTCGTTGATGCCGACAAGCTGCGCTGCGGCGAGAACGAGCGGGTCAGCCTGACCACTTTTTTGTGGTGGAGAGCAGAGTATAACGCGCTCGCATCCTGCGAGCATAGCAGGAATGCCGAGCATAAGCACCGTCGATGGTAGTGGCGCTGAACCCGCGGGAATATATAAACCGACACACTCGATGGCTCGGGGTTCGCGCCAGCACGTAACACCGGGCATCGTTTCAACGGGCTTTTCGGTGGTGAGTTGCGCTTTGTGAAACGCGCGAATGTTCTCTGTCGCGTGTTTTAACGCCGAGATGAGATCCGGACGTAGAGCCGCCATAGCCGCCTGGATATCCGTTTCGGGAATTCTGAATTGCTTGACGTCGACACCGTCGAAGAGTTTTGTGTAGTCCCGGAGAGCGGCATCCCCGCGCTGCTTTACAGCAAGGCAAATCTCGCGCACGGACGAGCTTGTCGAGTCATTGGAGACTCCCCCTCTCGCAAGCAGGGAAACATATTTTTTCTCCGATAATTCGGAGAGGCGATAGATGGTCATTGGATGATCGTCTCGATTGGCACGACAATGATATCGCTAGCGCCTGCGCTTTTGAGCCGCTCCATCACATCCCAGAACACATTCTCTGCGATAACCAAATGCAGGGCGACCATGCCTTCCTCTGCAAGAGGCACAATGGTAGGGCTTTTCAGGGCGGGGATAATTTGCTTCAAGCGCGGAATGGCGTTCACCGGAGCGTTGAGCATAATGTAGCGCTTGCCGCGCGCTTGCAAACTGCCGGAAAATCGGATCAGCAACCGGTCGATGAGAGATTTTTTTGATTTATCCGCGAACGCTTTTGGATTAGCGATGAGCACGGCTTCGGATTCCATGACCGAGAGCAACGGGCGCAGTCCATTAACCCGCGCAGTTGTGCCGGTTGAGACAATATCGCAGATAGCGTCGGCGACGTCGAGCGTGGGGGCAAGCTCCACTGCGCCGCTTAACTCGACAATCTCGCAGCGCAATTTTTTGGAGCGCAGGAATTTGTTGAGCGTATTTGGGTACGTTGTTGCGACGCGCTTCCCACGCAGATTGCGTAGTGACCGGATCGATGACCGTAGGGGCACGCTCAGCATGAGCCTGCACGCACCATATCCGAGGCGCTGGAGCTGTTTAACGCGAGCGCCGCGTTCCAACACCACGTTCTCGCCCACGATGCCGAGCTCGGCGACGCCATCCTGCACATACTCCGGGATGTCATCGTCCCGCAGCGCGAGCACGTCAAGCTCGAAGTTGCGGCACGGGGAGTACAGGCTCTGCTTCTGGAATTCAAATTCCAGTCCGCACGAGCGCAGAAGCCCAAGCGAGTCGTCTGTTAGCCTGCCGTTTTTTTGTAGGGCAATTTTTAATCGTCCATTAGATGCCACCATGAGAGTAGTCCTTACTTTACTTTGGTAAAGTATACCTTCAAAAAAATTATGTTGTGGTGCGTGTCCGCCGGAGCATCATCGCGTAGCCGCCCTTGCCACGCTTAAGCCATTTATGCACGCGTGCGATAGTGCGCGAGCTGAGTCCCGTTTCGCGTTCAATCACTGTGTAGGGAACGCCCTCGGCGAGCATGCGGGCGGTCTTCCAGCGCTCCACCATCTCGCGGATCTCCGTTTCGGTCAGCAGGTCGCGGAAGAATTTCTGGCACTCTTCCGTTGTACGCAATTGCAATACCGCGCTGAAGAGGTGGTTGATATCGTATGTGCTTGGGCGTTTCATACTTTACTTAAGTAAAGTATAGTGAATTTTCGGATATGAGTCAAGCGGCGTTTCGCTTCAGTCGCAAATAACACGCGAATGCCTTCATTTCGGGCGTGTTTACCAACTTTTCCCTTGTCATTCAAGGCGGATTTTTCTACCTTTTGCTCGCTATGGTACAGTATAAAGACATAGAAAAAGCATACGGTACACTCAGTTCCATTGTTCACAAGACTCCGTTATTGACGTCCCGGATGTTCAACGAACACTCCGGCAACGAGGTGTTCCTTAAGGCGGAGAACCTGCAGCGCGCCGGAGCGTTCAAAATCCGCGGCGCGTATAACAAGATTTATTCGCTTTCGCCAGAGGAACGCTGCCGCGGAGTCGTGGCGCATTCCTCCGGCAACCACGCACAAGGCGTTGCGCTTGCCGGGCAGTTGCTCGGTGTTCGCGTTACCGTCGTCATGCCCAAAGGCTCCGTGCCGAACAAAGTCGAAGGCGCGAAATCCTACGGCGCCAAAGTGGTTTTCAGCGAGGATTCCTCAGACGCCCGCGAACAATTGGCGAAGCAACTGAAGCGCGAGCATGGTTACGTGCCCGTGCCGCCGTTTGATGATGACGACATCATCGCCGGGCAGGGAACGGTAACCGTGGAAATCTCCCGCCAGCAATCCGACCTGGATTATCTCTTCGTGCCCGTCGGCGGCGGCGGGTTGATCTCCGGTAACGCAATAGCTGCAAAGCATCTGTTCCCGAAAATTAAAGTCGTCGGTGTGGAGACCGAGCCGGCGAACGACTGTTACCAAACGTTCCGCCAAAAGAAGATCGTCCGCATCGCTCCTCCGAAAACGATAGCCGATGGCATGCGCACGCAGGCGATCGGGGAGCGGAATTTCGAGATTATCATGAAATACGTCGATGATGTCATCACCGTCACCGATGACCAGGTGATAGCGATGATGAAATTTTTCGCCGAGCGCATGAAAGTCGTTGTGGAACCGACGGGCGCGGTTGCTCCCGCGGCTGTATTCCACAATGTAGCACGGCTCTCCGGGAAGAAGGCCGCCGCCATCATCAGCGGAGGGAATGTCGATCCGAAATTTTTGAAACAAATTTTATGACCATCCCCCAATTTCTTTCGTACGTGGATTACCTCGTGAAGTCCACAGACCACTTGTTTCAGCAAGTGCCGCCGGATAAAATCGACTGGAAGCCGACGGAAACGTCGTTCACCGCCGGCCAGCAGATGGCGCATATCGTGGGAGCGATGGGAGTGTATTGCGGCGGATTCACGAAAGGCGAGTGGGGCTCCGCAACCATGCGCGAGCGGTTTATGATGAACCGCCATACGCCGAGCTTGAATGTTGAAGAAGCGTGCGCGCAGTTGAAGGTACAGCACGCAGAGTTCATCCGGCGCGTGAACGAGTTGAGCGAGGAGGATTTTGCGGCCGGAGAAATCTTCGCTCCGCAGTTTAACGGGAAAGTTCCTCGTTGGCGCGCTGCGCTTCTGTTCATCGAGCATCATATCAATCATAAAGCCGAGCTGTTCATGTATCTCAAAATTCTTGGCGTAAAAGTCCATACGGGTCATCTGTATCGCGGCATGCAGTGAAAACCTGCTTGAAGCTTGGGGAAAAGTTTTATAAGTTGTCTATAACAGTATTCAGTTATCAGTGGTCAGGAATCAGAAAAGCATAGAGTATGAAAATTGCAGTGTGCATTAACCACGTTCCCGATACGGAAACGAAAGTTAAAGTCGGCGCCGACGGCAAGAGTATTGACCGCGCGGGAGTGAACTTCATCATCAACCCGTACGACGAGTTTGCGGTCGAAGAGGCGCTCCGTATTAAAGAGAAGCAGACCGGGGAGGTTGTTGTGCTTTCGCTTGGCGGCGATACACACAAGGAAACACTCCGGAAAGCCCTTGCCATGGGGGTCGACAAAGCTGTGTTGCTGAAAGATGACACTCCGCGTGATTCATACTCAGTTGCCGCAGCACTCTCGGCAGCGTTGAAGGAGCTCGCGCCGGAGGTGGTGCTGTTCGGCAAGCAGTCGATTGATTCGGACGATGCGGCGGTTGGGTTGATGGTGGCGGAAATGCTGGGCTGGGCGTCCGTGGCTGTGGCGGTGAAAGTGGAAATTGCCGACGGCAAAGTCACAGCCGAACGCGAAATCGAAGGCGGGCATGAGAAAGTTGAGGCAACGCTGCCGGTCGTTATTACGGCGCAGAAGGGGTTGAACGAGCCCCGGTATCCATCGCTCAAGGGCATCATGGCGGCAAAGAGCAAGCCAATCGAGGAAAAACCGCCCGCACCAGCACAGAACCGCGCTGAAGTTGTGGAAATGCGCAAACCACCTGCAAAAAGCGCGGGCAAGATTGTCGGCACCGGAGCGGATGCTGTGCCCGAGCTGGTGCGATTATTGCACGAAGAAGCAAAAGTCATTTGAATGCAGAGTGCAGAATGCAGATTGTAGAGTGAGAATAATGTTGGTTAAAGTCCCCTCTGTGTGTAAGCGAGTGTGGGAGGGAGACGGGATTTAGGGGTGTGTAAACTTAAACTTGTTAGAGTGTTCATAGACCGATGAAAATTTTGGCATTTGCCGAACAACGAGACGGACAGCTTAAGAAGAACGCATTTGAAGTCGTAAGCGCCGCAAAGAAAATCGCCGAGCAAACGAACGGAGAAGTCGTTGCGCTTGTTATAGGAGAAGGAGTAGAGGGGATAGCAGCGGCGCTCGGCGGATATGGCGCAAAACGGGTGGTGGTAGTCGACGATGCGCGGTTGAAACTGTATTCTAGCACGGCATACGCGAAGATCATTGCCGAAGTTGCCGGGAAGGAATCCGCAAGCGTCGTGTTGCTCGCTGCGACGGCGATGGGCAAGGACGCCGCTCCCCGCGTTGCGGTCAAGTTGGAGGCGGGACTTGCCGTCGATTGCGTTGCGCTGAAAGTCGACGGCGGCGATATTATCGCCACGCGCCCGGTGTACGCCGGCAAAGCGCAAACGGATATTAAGGTGACAACAAGTGTGAAAGTTTTATCCCTGCGCCCGAACGTGTTCACTGCCGGAACAAGCAACGGAGCGCAAGCGCCTGTAGAAAAAACGAACGTATCGCTGACGGACGCGGATTTTGCATCCGTTGTAAGAGAGGTGACGCAAGCCACAGGAAAGCTGGATGTTGCCGAGGCTGATATCATCGTCTCCGGCGGCAGGGGCTTGAAAGGGCCGGAGAATTTCAATATCATCGAAGAGCTGGCAGCGGCGCTCGGCGCAGCCGTAGGAGCCTCACGCGCGGTGGTCGATGCGGGATGGCGGCCGCACGACGAACAGGTAGGGCAAACGGGTAAAACTGTCTCGCCTTCGCTGTATGTTGCGGTTGCGATTTCCGGAGCCATCCAACACCTTGCAGGTATGTCGTCTTCGAAGTATATTGTAGCGATTAACAAGGACAAGGCCGCTCCGATTTTTCAAGTTGCGGATTACGGCATCGTGGGCGACGCGTTTGAAATCGTGCCCGCGTTGACAAAGGAAGTGAAAAAGTTGCATGGGAAGTAGAAATCATTTCGGTAGTCGCAGGCTTCAGCCTGCGGGGTAGAAGTGAGCTGCGCAACCTGAAGGTTGCGGCTACCCGTATGTATTTAGAGAGTTTTATTCCAAGGAGACGATGTTGTGGAGAAGATTCAAGTTGACATTTTAGGATTATCGACCAGCCCGTCGTCGGGCGGGGCGTATGCGCTGGTTCTCAAGGAGCTCAATGGACCGCGTCGCCTGCCGATCATCATCGGCGCGTTCGAGGCGCAGTCCATCGCGCTCGAGATGGAAGGCATCAAGCCGCCCCGGCCTTTGACGCACGACTTGATGAAGACCATCATCGATTCGATGGGCGCGGGCCTTGCGGATGTGTTCATCAGCGAGCTGAAGGACGGGACCTTTTACGCCCGGCTCAATATCGACAGCCAGGAAATCGACTCGCGCCCCAGCGATGCCATCGCTCTCGCGGTCCGCTACGGCGTGCCGATTTTCGTCGCCGACCAGGTGATGGACGAAGCGGCGTTTGTGCCAGAGAACGAGAATGCGGATGCCTCGGCTACGCCTGAAGCTCCCGCGGCGAAGGAGAAAGCTGCACCGAAGCCGAAGCTTTCCAAGCTTGAACAGCTGCAAAACCAATTAGCCGAAGCGATTGCCAAAGAAGATTACGAGAAGGCCGCGCACCTGCGGGATGACATCCGCAAACTTCAGGGGCGGGACTCGTAATCGCATCGTTGTTGAACCTCATCGACGACTTCCAACGCACACGAAGGAATCCTCTGTTGAACGCTCCCGATACCCGTATGCCTCAAAGCCGCAGGGTTAGCGTAGTCAGTGCGTTTCCCAGTATCCCGCAGTTTTTTTGCGGGGCGAGCGTCCTCGTGTTGATGTTTCTCAACGTGCTGCCAGCCCTCGGCGCAACTCAGATTTCACCCCCTCCGCATGTGAACGATACGACAGCCATTGCTCAAGCCGTCGTTGTAGACAGCATGTCCGCGCTCTTCCTTATTCAGGAGGGCGACGAGTTTGCCGAGAAGGAGTTCGACAACCAGCGCGCGCTCGCACGCTACCTGGACGCCCTGACGGTTGAGCCTAACAGCGACGAGATCTTCTGGCGCATCAGCCGCGCGTATGTGGACATTGCCGAACACCTGCCGTCCGTGACCGAGAACGACCGCACCTACCAGCTTGCAACGTACGAGCGGGCGATGGAGTATGCCAACAAGGCGATCGGCGCAGACCCGGGCAGCTCGATGGGCTACGCCCGCCGAGCCGTAGCAACCTCACGCATTGCGATGTTCAGTGGCGTGTGGGAGTCGAGCGAGCTGATTAACCGCGTCCGCGAGGACGCGCAACGGGCAATCGAGCTTGACCCGCGCAACAGTCTTGCCCACTTCATGCTGGGCCGCACGCACGAGCGGACGAGCGAGCGCCCGTGGATGTTCCGCGTTGTGCTGGGACTGGCGTGGGCCGACCTGGAAGAAGCAGCCGTGCATTATGAAGAAGCCATCCGCCTGCGCCCCGATTTTATCTCCTACCGCATTTCCTGCGCCCGTGCGTATTTTGAATTGGGCGAATATGAGAAGGCAAAAGCTCATCTTTCGGTTATTCCCTCCCTCCTCAAGCTGGACGAGGACGACGACCGCTTCAAGCAGGAAGCCAAAGACCTCGTGGAGAGAATCCGCGAAGAGGAAGAATAACCTCCCCGCTCACAAAAAATGTCATTGCGAGGCGCCTTATGCCGAAGCAATCTCACCGCCGAAGAAAAACGAAATTGCTTCGCTGGAAAACGCTCGCAATGACTGGCTTATTTTTTTGAATGGTGTTTTAAGGATTACTGTCATCTCATACCTACCTCTTAACTCCTAGCGTTTTAAGCAGTTATACGATTTTACATTTTCATTGCATTTTTCTCTTGACTTTTCCATTTATCATCATTACATTAAATATCAATAATTAGTTAGTATAGCTGTTATCCTGATTCAGCAGGGTAATGGCACCTTCGGGCGTACGGTCTGCAGCTGCCCGCTCGGAGTAAGCGAATTATCAATGTGTTTTCCTAACTCACTGGCGTCCCCCTCAGCGTCCTTTGTAAGGGCCTACGACACGAAATCCGCTAAGTGCGGACTTCGGGCTCTGGATGCTCTGGGTCGGAGCCCGCGGGCCTGCCCGCCATTTTTGTGGCGGGGATGTTGCCCGTTCGGGCCGTGCCGAGTGAATCTATTTGTCGTCAACTCTCTCTTAGCCTCGGTGCGACGCCTTTCAGTTAGGATAAATTAAAGAAAGCAGGTAATCAGTAAGATAGTAAGCAGTTAGACAACAGCAGATACCGCCACGATCGCCAACAGGCAAGCCAGACGCTTTCCAAAGAAAAAATCACAAAAGCGTAAAGGCAGGCATGCCTGCCGAAGTGTTTTCGGCACGTAGGCAGGGGTGTGTACATTGGGAGAAGTGGTCTCAAAAGCTCGAAGGGATTGTCATTGCGAGGCGCCTTTTGCCGAAGCAATCTAACCCCAGAAGAAAAACGAGATTGCTTCGTCAGAGATGGAATCCTTTTTGTACTTAACAATGTCGAGAGTCTTCAACAATTCCTACAAAACTTTCCTGGAGGAATGGAACAGAGAAGATAAGAAAGTGGGGGCTTGATTTATCAAGCCCGTGTTATTTTGCAATCGTAGGGGTTTGATGAATCCATTTGGGTTTGATGAATCAAACCCCTACAGTCTTGTCCACCCCCTTCCCCCTCTTGTGCGAAATCCACAGTGCGAGGGCGCAGACGGCGGCGGCGGCGAAGAACGGCAGCGAGTAATTCCACTCGAACAAAATACCGGCGAGCGGGGGACCAACGACCATCATCGCGGCGATGACAGACGACATAATGCCGATGATCTCGCCTTTCATCGTCGGGTCGGCAAGCCCTGCAGCACGGCTGACGAATACGACGCGCAGTGTCGAGTGCGCGACGGAAAGAATCGGGATGCTGACGGCAAACACGTAGGGGTTGCGGATACCCATCAGTACCATGCTCACACCCATTGCGCTGAGCATACCGAACTCCAATTGAGACTCCGTGTATTGCTTCAGCCAGAACGAACGCAAGAAGACCGCTTGGTTGAGTGCCATGAACAGCCCGGAACCCGTGAACATCAACCCGGTGGTAAACGAATCGAACTCCAACGCGCGCTCGGTGTAGAGCGCGAAAACCGTCTGCGAGGTCATAAATGCCAGCCCGAAGAGTATCCACGAGATGTAGAGCGGACGCAGGGGTTTATCGTACAGCGCACGCGCGAGCGGCGTAAACGGGTTATAAGTAATCGGCGCGGTGCGGCGTTTGTCGGGAGGCAGTGTCTCCGGCAAGGAAAAATAAGCCACGACGGTATTGGCAAGCGCGAGGAAGCCGGTGAACAGGAAGGGGAGCGAGTGCGATGTTGTGCTCAGGAATCCGCCCAAACTCGGACCGACGACGAAGCCAATGCCCCACGTTGCGCCGATGAGCCCGAGGTTTGCAGAGCGTTCTTTATCGTCATGCGCGATGTCAACCAGATAGCTCTGCGCGATGGTGTAATTGCCGGCCGCAACGCCATCGATAATCCGGCCGAGGAACAACAGCCATATCGTGTGCGCGCTGGCGAAGACAAACCATCCGACAGCCGTGCTGAAAATGCTGATGAGCAGCACGGGCCTGCGCCCGATTTTATCCGAGAGCGCACCCAAGAACGGGCTGCTCAGGAACGAAAAAAATGCGAACACGGCGAAGAGCATCGTAATGGTAAATGCCGACGCGCCGAAATCGCCGCCAACGTAATACGGGAGGACGGGGATGACAATCCCGAACCCGAGCACGTCCACAAACACGGTAAAGAGAATGGTGAATTTTTGTTTGTTCATAGTTTATAACATAACCGCAGAGGACGCAGAAAGCGCGGAGAAAAACTCTTAGTGCCCTATAATTTGTATCCTCCCCCTGTCCGTCTACGACGGACATCCCCCTCAAAGAGGGGGACAAAAGAACTCTGGTTTCATTTCATGTTAAGTCGATTTTGTATATCCCCTCCCCGAGGGGGATACAGGGGGAGGTTTAGAAAAAAACATTACCGCACGAGGATGATAGCGCGTGCGTGGCGGGAGGAGGGCGTTAACATCCGGACGATGTACATCCCGCTTGCCGCCGGCGAGCCGTCGCTGCCGTCGCCTGCCCACCGTACTTGGAATTCGCCTCTCGCCCTCTCTGCATCGAGCAATGTCTTGACTTCCTGCCCCAGCACATTATACACGCGCACGGCGACACGCGCCGGCGCGGGTATCCCGAATACAATTGTTGTTTCGCGGTTGAACGGGTTGGGATAATTCGGGAGAATGTAGCTCGTCGTCGGGAGGACGGGCGCTACGTTGGAGACCGGCGGCTGGAGGTAGCTCAAGCCGTTGGTGCGGATTTCTTCCAACTGGTAATAGTACGATACGCCGCGCTGGGTGGTTGTGTCGAAAAATTCCGTGGTTGTCAATGAATCCGCATTTAAGTTGGCGAACGGAGCAGTGCCGAGTTTCCGGCGAATGTTGTACGAGACGACATCGGGGTTGTTTGCCCAGTCGATCAGCACCCCCGTTTCCGTAGAAGTGAACGTGAGCGCGGCCGTGCTTGACGCATTCCACACGCGCCCCATTTGGATGATACCGGCGTCAAATTCGCCTAAAGAGCCGAGGTATTGTTTCATCGCTTCATCCGCGCCGAAAGCAGTATCTACGCGGCTGATAAATTGAATGAGGCCGTTTGATACTTCTCCCGCTAAATCGGCGACAAATTCGTTGAGAGCGATGCGATAAACTTTGTTTAGGTCCAGAGGCTCATTGTTGATCCAAACATCTTCCACAAAGCCTAACGAGGAAATTGTGTATTGCAATCCAGAGGTTTGGAACGCCAGTCCACCGCCTCCACCGCCGAAAAAATCGGACGACAATTGCTGAGCAGAATTGAGCATAAAATGAAACATCGAGCCGGTCATTTCTACGAGCGTGATGCGTTTGCCGAGATTGTGTACCGAGTCGTACGCCCAGGAGAGCGTCTGCCGAAGCTCCGCAGTGGAGATCGCGCCTGCGTAAAGGCTCTGCCGCATGAGCGATGAGACTTCCAGCGCGGCGTCGGCGTTGGTGGCGTATACGTAGGCGTCAGTGACTAAATTCACGAGCGGGGATTCCGGGTTGCCGCCGGAAAAATTATTCTCTGGGAATTCAGCAGTTAACACAGCGACAGTATCGGAGTACGGGTTGTTGTACGTTGCGTTGATGGAATCGCGGTACGCGTCCAGCAGCGCGGTAAACACGGCGTCTTCATCCAGCGGCGCATCGATTTGATCTAACTGGTACGACCACGACTTTGTGCTGTCGGTCAATATCAACGTGAGCATGCCGAGATAGCGCCACTTGGAGCCCGCCTGCACGATAATAGTTGAATCGCCGGCGGGATTGATTTCGAGCACAGGTTCTTCGAGCGGTGTGTGTGAGTGCCCGCCTACGATAACGTCGATGCCGGCTACGTTCTGTGCGATTCGTCGGTCTTCGCTCACGCCAAGATGCGTAACGGCGATGATGACATCAACGTTACGTGCAGTAAGTGAGTCTACCATACTTTGCGCTGTGCCGGTAGTGCTTGCAAATGTGATTGATTCCGTTTCGCCGTACGAAGTCGTTGTGCGTGTCGTCAACCCGAAGATCCCAACATCCAAGCCGCCGATGTTTTTGACGACGAATGGTTTCACGTATTGGTCCAGCCCGCTCGTGTCGGCATTGTACTGAATGTTGGCAGAAAGGATATCGAACATTGCTCCGGATTCCACGATGGCGTTCTTTAATCGGAACGGACGGATGTCGAAATCATGGTTGCCGAGCGCCATGGCGGTCATGCCCATTTCGTTGAAGAGCTCAAACTCTGCGCGACCGAGGAAGCGGTTAAAAATCAAATCGCCGGTGAAGCTGTCGCCGCCGTGGAGCAACAAGGGATTAACGGATGAATCGCGCAGGACGTTGAGCCGCTGAACAAGCCGAGCCGCCGCGCCGTTTTGGGGGACGCCGTTCACTTTGGGTCCCCACGGATAGACGTAGCTGTGCGTGTCGTTGATGTGGAAGATGGTCAACGTGTCTTGGGCGTGAATAGTTTGTATGAAGAATAAACCGATGAGTAAAATGTTAAGTGTAAAGTAACCCCCTGCGTTCCGGTTAGCCGCGGCTAACCGGAACGCGTCCCCCTTGGTTAGGGGGACAAAAAAGCTAATGAATTTGTGCATCACACTAAGCATTTTTTTCGCAACATTTTGGATTCCCCCCCCCGCCTCTTCGAGGAACTCCCTCAAGAAGGGGGACAAAAAAAATCTTTGACCCTCCGCCGAAGATGCAGAGGGAGCAGGGAACGTTTCTGTATGCATTATTAGAAATTCTTCCTCTGTCCCCCTCTACGAGGGGGATACAGGGGGAGGTTATGATTCAAGCCAAACATATTTTTCCTAACACAACTTGTTTCAATGCGCCGGTGACACTTGGGATGTTTGATGGATTTTCGACGACAGTTTCGTTAGCCAACAATGCGAAAATCATCGCCTCCTTGGCGTCTGAAGAAATGCCGATATGCTCAATCGTATTGACGGCCGCCGGTGCGAAATGTTTCCGCAAGCTTTTCATAATCGCTCTATTATATGCGCCGCCGCCGCTGACGAGCAGCTCATCGACCTTCATGCGCTGTGCAATAAATTTTTTGTACTGCGAATAAACAGCATACGCTGTAAACTCTGTTGCAGTTGCGAGGATGTCGGCTTTGTGTGCGCCTTTCGCACGGGTTAGCAAGCGATTGATGAACGCCGCGCCGAACTCCTCGCGACCGGTAGATTTAGGCGGCTTACGTTTGAAAAACGGATGCGACATCATCCAGTTGAGGAGTGAAGGTATAACACGCCCGCGCAGGGCGAGCGTTCCGTTCGGGTCGAATTTTTTTTCGTAAAACTTCCGCGTGAGTGCGTCGATCACCATGTTGGCTGGACCCGTATCGAATGCGGTCACTTGCCGCGGGGAGCAGTTCTTCGGGAGGATTGTGAAATTCGCGATGCCGCCTAAATTTAACAGGATGCGGTTTTTGGATTTCGACCTGCACAGGGCAAAATCGAAATACGGTGCAAGCGGTGCACCTTGCCCGCCGACAGCCATGTCGGCGGCGCGGAAATCGCCTATCGTTGTAATACCCGTCAGTTGCGCGATGGTGGATGGGTCACTAATTTGCAGGGTGGCGCGCACGGTTTTGCCGAACATCCGGTGCGGGTTGGGCAGGTGGTGTATCGTTTGCCCGTGCGAGCCGATGAGGTCTATGCTCGAAAGCGCTACGCGCGCTTTACGGACAATGCGCTTCACCGCGTCGGCGAAGAAGTGCGCGTAGATGATGTTCAACCGCGCAATAGTATCGACAGTGCCCGAGCCGGGTAGTGAATTTTTCAACACCAACTCGCGGAAGCCTTTCGGGAACTTGTAGGTATCGAACGCCAGCAGCTTGATGCGCGCGGAAGCTCCAGAGCCGGAAATCCGCACCAAAGCTGCATCAATGCCGTCGAGCGAGGTGCCGGACATCAGTCCTACTACAAGCTTTGTATGCTTGCGTTGAAGTTGTGTAAGTTTTGTCATTCGGAATTTTTATGATACAAAAAAGTCCTGATAGTTACTGCTTTAATCGGCTTGACTCCATCTTTCCTTCCAAGTACTTTAGTAGAACGCTATGCCCGAGACCGTCACACTGAAAGAGCTTCTTACCCAGCACACGAAGGTGGGCGAGCTGTACCACACTATGCCCGATGACTGGGTGCGGTGCTACGCGTGCGGGCACCGGTGCAAAATTCCGCCCGGCAAGGATGGCATTTGCCGCGTGCGCTTTAACCGCGATGGCAAACTCTATGTGCCGTGGGGCTACGTGGGCGCATTGCAGCTCGACCCGGTGGAGAAAAAACCGTTCTTCCACGCGTACCCGGCATCGAAAGCGCTGAGCTTCGGCATGCTTGGCTGCGACTACCATTGCGGGTATTGCCAGAACTGGGTCACGTCGCAGGCGTTGCGCGACCCGGTTGCAGGCGCACCGCCGGAATTTATCTCGCCGGAGGAATTTGTCGACCTCGCGCTCAAGCATAAAGCGAAAATCGTTACCAGCACGTATAACGAGCCGCTTATTACGAGCGAGTGGGGAGTTGAGATCTTCAAGCTCGCGAAAAAGGTCGGGCTTGTTACTTCCTATGTCTCGAACGGCAACGGTACAGCGGAAGTACTGGACTATATCCAGCCGCATGTTGATTTATATAAAGTCGATTTGAAGGGATTCCGTCAGAAGGCATACTCGCAGCTCGGCGGGGTCTTGCAGAACGTGCTCGATACGATTAAGATGCTGCACGAGCGCGGCATCTGGCTGGAGATTGTGACGCTGACGATTCCCGGCTTCAATGACTCCGATGAAGAGCTCAAAGATATTGCGAATTTCCTTGTCTCGGTCTCACCGGATATTCCGTGGCATGTGACGGCATTTCACAAAGACTATAAAATGACGGAGCCGGATAATACTCCGGTGAAAACATTGATACGCGCGGCGGAGATCGGCTACAACGCGGGCTTGCATTACGTGTACGCGGGCAACAGACCGGGAGAGGTCGGTACGTACGAGAATACATTTTGTCCGTCGTGTCGTGAAACGCTCATCGAGCGATGGGGATTTAAGGTTGAAAGCAATAGGCTAAAAGACGGCGCGTGCGTCAAGTGCGGGACAAAGATAGCGGGACGGTGGGAATAAAAAGCAGCGGGGGAGTCCCGCTAAACAGCGGCGGGATTTCGCAGAAAACGCTCAACAGAGGGGCTGGGGGCAGAAGAGGCGAAGGAAAAAAATTATCACGCTATAACTTAACAAGGGGGATTTATGAAACGCATTCTTGCAGTACTCGTATTTGGTTGTTCATACTGTTGGGCTCAAATTCCAAATCCGGGGTTTGAGCAGTGGACGAGCGGAGAACCGGATGGATGGTTGACAAACAATGCTCAGGGGGTTGTTGTACCTTTTACGCAATCTTCAACAGCAAATTCGGGCACGTCGGCACTACGCGGTGAAGTGCTAGATTTTATGGGATTCACATACCCAATATTTATCCTTGCGGGTGAGGATGGGGAAGGATTTCCGGTCAGCGAGCGTCACGCGAACCTTACGGGATATTACCAATTTTCTCCCGATAGCGGCGATCAATTACTTATCGGTGCAACGATGTTGCAGGGCGGTGTGCTACTCGGAGCGGGATACGTTGAAATTCAAGGCCTTGCCTCGAGCTACACGGCGTTCAGTTTTCCGATTGAGTATTTTGGGGAAGGGAATCCCGACACCTGTTATATCGATATTACGATCATCCCGGCAGAAGGAGACACGACTATTCACGTCGGCTCTTTCATGCTGATTGACGACCTTGCGTTTAGCGGCATCACGTCTGTAGAGCAAATCACGCAAACGGTACCTGAGCAATTCATGCTCAACCAGAATTATCCGAACCCGTTCAACCCGAGCACCAATTTCGAATTTCGGATTGCGGAATCCGGAATGACCACGCTGAAAGTGTTCAACATGCTCGGTATTGAGGTTGCAACTCTTCTCTCGCAACAACTTAACGCGGGGACGTACAGAGTGCCGTGGAATGCTTCCGGATTGCCGAGCGGCGCGTACATCTATCGACTTGAATCGGGTGGATTGACGCAATCAAAAAAGCTGTTATTGTTGAAGTAAACCGATGTCACACGTCATACTCATCATCACGGTCGCGATTGCGGCTTTGAATTTTTCTAAGCCGACAACTGTTGACAGGCAGCGAAGTGATCCGGACTCAACAGAAGCACTTGTGACGTTCGGGCAGCAAATCGCTCCATTGCTTAAGACAAACTGCTCACCATGCCATTTCGAAGGCGGGCAGGTCTATGGCCGTTACCCGTTTGACGATTATGTAACCGTCAAAAAGCTTGGTGAACAATTAAACACGCGTCTCAAAGAGAAGGGACAAAAATCACTCGTAACTGATTGGCTGAAATCCGGAGCGAGAGAGAAGTAGCAGGGATTGCTCACATTCAACAAAGAGGACTGCCAATGCTCCAGATGAGTCTCGTATTCCTCACGCTCTTCTTCGCTGGACATCTACAAACGCCCCCGACGATGTCAAAGCAAAACCGGTTGAAGCCTGTAGCATTTATGGTCGGCGGAACGTGGACGGCAAAAGGAAGTATTGAAGGATTTGGAGAGTATGTTGCTGAGCGCACCTACTGGTGGTCGCTCGATAGCAACTTTATCGAGCAGCGGCACCGTATGAGCATTGCCGGCTCGCAAATCGAAGCACACGGTGTCATCGGGTGGGATGCAGTCAGCAAGAAGATTGTCGGGTACGGGTTCGGCAACGACGGGGGCATCGCGACAACGACAGCAACAGTAACGGCGGGAACGATTGTGTTTGAAGGGTCCCGCATGGGCGGGTACAATCCCGGCGCGTTACGCGGCACGTTCACCATCAAAAACGAAAACGAATATACTGAGAGCGTTGAAACGCAAAAAGACGGAAAGTGGATTCCCTCGTTTTCACTGCAGTGGGTACGGAACAAGAACTGATGATCCCCCAGACCAAATGGTTCGACAGGAAGTGGGAGTTTGATTTTCCGGTTGGATATTTCCCGGCGATCCTCGAGCGGTTTCGCGGAACACCCGCCCGGATTGAAGACTTGGTAAAATCGCTTCCCGCTGAAATCTTGGCTGTCCGCATCGGCGAGGCGTGGTCGATTCAAGAACACATCGGCCATTTGCTGGACTTAAGCGACCTCGATGAGCGTCGTCTTGCGGATTATCTCGCAGGAGCGGAGAGGCTCAGCCCAGCAGACCCGCAGAATAAGAAAACCTACGAAGCGGATTACAACTCGCAGGTGCTCCAAAATATTTTGAGGGATTTCCGGAAAAGCCGCGAAGAGCTTGTGTGGAAATTCGAACGCCTTACCGAAGAACAAATCGCCCGCGTCGCTATCCATCCGCGCCTGAAGCAATCGTTGCGGCTGGTCGATTGGCTCTACTTTATGGCAGAGCACGACGACCATCACATTGCCCGGATGACCGCCAATGCAAGAATCTTGCAGAAAAGGGGATAGAACTTGACCATCGATTAATTATTTGATAGAATTATTTTTATGCCTATCTTTCGTCAGACACATATAGTTGCCATTGCTTTAGCGATAATGCTCTCCAGCTTTGGTTTTCTCTGCAGCGATGCGGGCGTGAACTCTGTGGAAACGAAACCTGGCGAGAAAGTAGAAGTATTGTTGAAAGAGGGCAACAGTATAACGCTTGAACCCGATAACTTCGTTCTGGAGTTTTCGAGCGTAGAACAGGATTCACGTTGCCCCGACGATGTTGTATGTGTGTGGCAAGGCGAGGCGGAGATCATGCTCACTCTGCTCATTCAACGGGGTAGAATGCGGCGGAATGTTACAATCCCTGGATTAGTGCAAACTCCTTACCGTGGAGAGGCAATTGAAATGCTTCGTATCGTCTGAGACTCTTGCAGCTCGACCCGTACCCGAGCAATGAAGGCAGCACTGGATCTCCTGAGTACATCGCACGGCTTGAAGTTGAAAAGGTGCAATGATAGTTTTATCACCCTCCTCCCCTAACCCCCTCGGGGAGGGGGACAATACAGACTAAAACTTCGTTCTCGTTACACCGCCGCAGTGTTCCTTCGCGGTTTCCTGTTGTTCAACGACGTAAATATTGTCGTAACCCTCGGTAACAAGCCACGAGCTGCCCATGGAGCGGATGATGCCCATCTCCTCGAAACACGAGCGGGGCATGCCTGCTTTCATAAGTACATAAGGGATGATATTCGAGTGCGACACGAGCAGGACAGACTGATCAGGCTTGAATGTCGTTAAAAGCTCTGCAAGGAACGCATTGATGGCCGATGTATCTGCCAGCGCCTTCGCTGTGTTGATATCCATGTTGAGTTTCTGTGCGAGCGGAAACGCGGTGTGCAACGTGCGCGTAGTGGGACTACTATAAATTGCGGCAAATTGCATCGTCTCGAAATGCTTCGCGAGGCGGTCTGCCGTTGCGACGCCCTTCTCGCTCAACGGATGGTACGTCCCGAGCGTCTCCTCGGGCCAGTTCGCGAGCTTCTCTGCGTGCCGAACGATGTAGAGTTTCGGTTGGGAGACGGCGAATGAAGTTATGCAGACGAAGAATGTAACAAGTCGAAAGAGCATGGAATTGTTTCCTGTGATTTTTTGTAAGCTAACGAGAGAAGCAGGGAAAAGCAAGGGCGAAGCGGCGAATTCGTGATTTCAACTTGCTGTCTTAGTCGTTGTTCATGTTAGCATTAGCTATGAAAGCTTGATAACGTGCAACGGCCCGTTGTATTGCTTTTCGCTTTTCTTTGCTGACCGAGGGGAACAACCTTGTCGTCACAGAAATACTTTTACGGTTTAG
Organism: Ignavibacteriota bacterium; assembly: GCA_022616555.1. Lineage (GTDB taxonomy): Bacteria > Bacteroidota > Ignavibacteria > UBA10030 > UBA10030 > JAKEEG01. The sequence continues at coordinate 33,149 of JAKEEG010000066.1, forward strand.
GGTTCTCTGCCAGGTGCCGGCAGGTTGGCCATCCGCAATAATGATGTGAATATAAGGGTCTTTGATCAGCAGGTCTTTGACCATAGAGTTTTGACCGAATAGCGCATTCCTGTTTTTGTAGCTAATTCCGTATTCGTCGTAGTCCGGGAAGAGAAATGTCGATTGGTTTGTCGTCACTCGCGGCGGCTTCGTTTGCACAAAATAATATTCATGGCCGTCAATGATTTCTTTGGTGAGATATCCGGACAGCTCGGCGATTCCTTCTTTCGCCTCTTTTACAGTGAGTCCAGACCACCAAACGTAATCATGAAGCGTAGCGGGCCCACGAGTGGTAAAGTACCGCTTGGTCAGCTCTCTCAGTGCTTCATTGCGATTGAGCAGCTTCGACGGGGGAACTCGTTTCTCAAGCAGCGCGTAGGTGAATTGCTTGTCCAGCTTTGGTCCGCTGCAGATAACGCCTTCCAACTCGGCGTACATCAGTAAATATCCGAATCGAATGCCTGTGGTGGAAATCTTTGCTCGCTCGAGCGCTTCTCGCAGTGCAAGCCGCGTAAGCTGCGGTTCATCGCGCAATGCCTTTTCGAGTGCCGCGTTGCTGCGCGTGAAGACTTTTGTGTCTAGCTCAAGCTTGCGGTACGCGGAAGCGTTGGCAGCGTGGACGCGCGGGGACGTCAGCTTAAGCATCCAGCGAATATCTTTGGGAGCAACAAAGTGCCAGGTGGGACGCAGTAGGTGTGTACGAAGAATTGCTCCTTTGTTAAACGCACGCTTAACATCTTCGTAGGTCGCATCCGTGAGGCGCAAGCCGACCGCCCATGTTGCCATGTCAAACACCTGCGCCTGCACCGCCCCGAGCGAAGCGACAACTTGTGCAGGTGTTGTGAACGTTGTTCTTGCAATACTCTGGTTAACAAGGCGTCGGTGAAGAATTTCTGTGTCTGTCATAGTGAGCAAATAATAGCAAACAGAAGGCGAAAATGCTCACTCATAATACGCTTCAAGGTCGAATTTTTTCGTGAGGTAATGTTCCTGCCATTTGGGATTCGCGCGGTCGAGTAGCATGGCTTCCGCCGCGCCGAACGTATAGAACACCACACGCTGCCCATCGGCGAGCGGCAGCTTCGGCAGGTCGCGCAGGATTTTCGAATTGAGCGAATCGGCTATGGCAGCGAACGGCTTGTAGTCCTTGAGCGATTGCAGCTCTTTCGACGGTGTATGTTTCTCGGCGGCTAGCTTGGCAACGCGCCACTCGGTATAACGTGCAATGCCTTCCTGCCAGAGCTGAAATGAAAAATACTTGTAGTCGTCGGGCGAGAGCACATTCTTAAATGCCGTGCGCGCCTCGCGAAACGCTTTGAGCTTGGCAGGAAGTTGTTCATCGGAAGCTGAAAGCGCCTCGGAAAGGGCGACACACATCGCCGAGAATTTTTCCTGCACAATGGCTGAATCGTACGGAAAAGGATAATTCAGCATCCACATGCCCGTCTTGTCGCCGCGGGAAAGCCCCAGCGCTTCGGTGTCAGCATAGTAATTCGGCTGCGACATCTGGAGCTGGTGGAAATGCTCGTGCAGCACTGTGACGATCCACGCGGTGGAGTTCGTGATGTTCGTTTGCTCCGGTTGCCCGACGACAATCGTTGAATACATATTGATGGCGGGGAATGTCGCCAACAGATTCTGAGCGAACAGACGCTTGCGGTACATCAGATACGAGTTCAGGTCCTTGTCAAATCCCGCCGTGTCGAAGTTATTTGTAGCATGAGGATGATGGACGAGAAACTCATGGTCGGGCCTTACCAACAAGAGCGCGAACGGTGCTTTGCTCCACTCGTGCCAGATATCATCCTGCACAGTGCTCGCGAGGCGATAGACTTCTTCCATCCGTGTTCGGTCTTCGATGGAAAGCGACGGGTGTTTGAAGTGTGATTGTGTGAAAACAAATGAGGTAGAGCAGAAAATCAGTATGAGTGTTTTTTTCAAGAGAATCCTTTTATTGCAACTCAGTTTTGTTGTTCGGCAAGAATGCCGCCCCAATCCTCAGGATCTACATCAGCAATAGTTTGAGAGAAGGTCCATACATAGCCGCCAATGTCTGCAACAGTGTATTGCCTTTCGCCGTAAGGGTAATCAGTTGGCGGACTTAAGATGCGCGCTCCGGATTGTTTTGCACGGTTGTAATGTGCGATAATATCTTTTACGCGCACCATCGTCGAATAGCCTGCTCCCCAGAGCGAAACTTCGCCCTGAGTGTTAGTTCGCTCAGTAATAATGAGCGAGCCACCCTCATACAACAACTGCGAGCGGTGATTTTTTATTTGCAGGCGTTCAACGAACCCGAACGCCCGGCATAGCCACTCAACTGCTTTACCCACATCGGGGTATGAAAGCACAGGTATCACGATGCTCGGCGGCATGGATCGGTTCATAGGTCCTTGCAGATAATGTGTTTGATATGTTTTAGACGCTCTATTGCAGTTCGCCGTTCCACGGAAATTCCATGTACTCCATCGGCAGCATCGGCATCGGCATGCCGTTGTTAAGCAGACGGAATTTCACATACTCCACGAGCGGGTCTGGTTGGGGCGCCTCCACGCCGAAGAATTTCGGAATAAATGAGCTTGTGTTGAACCATCCGGGTTCGGGCATTTCGATGATCTCGATCTGCTCGTCGGCAGGAATTCCGGCACGATGTCTCGCCACAAAGATGGCAGTTTCCAATCCGCCCAGTCCGTCGATGAGGCCGTTGTTCAACCCATCGGTGCCGGTCCAGACGCGGCCTTGCGCGATCTTGTGTATGGCATCGGTGGACATTCCTCTTCCCTCGGCAACCTTGCCGACGAAATCCGTGTAGTGCGACTTAATCAGGTGCTCGGCTTTCGCGCGTTCTGCTTCCGTGAGATTCCTGTCCGGCAAGCCGGCGCCGATGAACGGAAGTGCGAAGCCAAAGCCTAGGTCGGCATGCTCGCCCGCCTTGACGAGGTCGGTGGAGAAGCCGAGTTTTTCTTTTAGCCCGTTGTCATATATCCAGCCGCCGATGACACCGATGGAACCTGTGATGGTATTCGGCGCGGCGATGATGGTATCGGCATACATAGACAGCCAGTAGCCGCCGGACGCCGCCACATATCCTTGCGAGACGATGACCGGCTTCTTGCCCTTGGCTTTCTTCAACGCTTCGGCGATGTAATCCGACGCCATCCCATCGCCGCCGGGAGAATCCACGCGCAGGACGATAGCGCGGACGTTAGGGCTATTAACCGCCGCCTCGACATACTTCACAAGAGTGCGCGCTTTGATGCCTTCGTCCATAGCGCACGAACCGATGGCATAAATAAGCGCGATGGTCGGCTTGCTGCCCCAGCGGTCATCCGGTGGGAGGTTGAATTTCGCCAGCGTACCGCGTCCGGTGTAACTTTTTTCCTCGCCCTCCAGTTGTTTAATGACTTCCTTTACTGTTTCCCAGCGGCCGAGCGTATCGACGAGGCCTTTCGCCAGCGCTTCTTGAGCAAGGTAGATAGTTTCGTTGTTCACCATGTTATCGAACTGCTCGTGCGTGAACCCCCGGGCCGCGCAGATATCGTTTCGCGCGATGCGGTAGTTCTCGTCGATGAGCGCCTGCCGCTGGAGGCGGTCTGCATCGGACATCTTGTCGCGGGAGAGGGATTCGTTCGCGGATTTGAATTCGAAGAACCGCCATTCATCGTAACCGATGCCGAGTTTTTCCAGCGTGCCTTTCACGAACGTCCTGCCCATCACAAATCCTTCGAGTATCAGTGTCCCCTGCGAATCCATCACAATTTTATCGGCAACGGACGCGAAGTGGTATGAGTCGATGCCCAGCCGGTCGATGAACACGACAACATGCTTGCCGGTGGATTTGAATTCCACCAGCTCCTGGCGCAGCTCCCAGAGCATTTCACGATTGATGTTCATGCCGGAGAGGTTCATTGCGATGCCCGACACGGCGGGGTCGGTTTTAGCGGCGTCGATGGATTCGAGCATCTCAATGAGCGTTTTCGAGTTATCGAAAAATTTAAACCGCTGGTACTTCATGCCGCCGATCATGTTAAGCTCGAGGTATTTCTGTTTCTCACTCAGCTTGCTTAATACTGTCCGGTCGTATGCTCCGAGACGAACTCCGTACGTGCTGTATTGGTACTTGCCGTCTTTGTCGTAATGCTCCTGCGTCGTCAGTCCCGCGTTGCCGAAGCTGAACTGCACGCCGACGGTGAACGCCTGCGTTTCGAAATACCTGCCGGTGATGCGGACGCCGGGTAGGAATTCCGTTGCGACGCCTGCGCTCCAACCGCCGTTCTTGAGCGATTGGTCGCCGCGGAGCGCGTAATCCCCGAACAAAGCGATAGCCTCGTTGCCGAGCGGGCGGAAGGCGAGGTCCAGAGACACTTCATTCTCGCGTTCACGGAATGACGTTGTGCCCACCGCGCCGATGGAGAGATAGGCGTTCGGGCGGGAAATGACACCGAGCGAGACGTGCGTAGAGCGTTCGACGAACCGGGTTTCACCCCGCGACCAGCCGATGGAAATTCCCGTGCTGAACGCGGGCGATCCCCCCGCGAGCGATAAGCGAAAATCGTTCACGTATCCGTCCGGCAATTTTTGGTGGATAAACCCGAAACCAAGCGGGTTGAACGCGGTAAATAATCCCCAACGGTTGAAGTCGTTCCAGTCCACCCCGTTGTCAGACCATGTAAAATAGACATCCGGCTGGTGCGCGAAGCTGATGGACGCCGGGTTATCGTAACCGTACAAGCCGAGCTTCATTGCGCCGGGCGAGGTGAGCTGGAAGTCTTGATAGTACGAAGGGAAACTTGTTTGTGCGCTTGTGATGAAGCTGGTCACGAGTAACAGGGAAAGGACGGTGAGAGTGCGTTTCATGGTGCCTCCAGAATGGTCAAGTAGCATATGTACGATTGAAAAACGCGGCGAGTTTCGGCTCGTCCAACAAGCCGTTGGTGCGCACGCCGCTGCAGACGTCGATGCCATACGGCTCGACGTACTCGATAGCCTCACGCACATTTTCGGCTTTCAACCCGCCGGCGAGAAACAGCGGAATACCGGCGCCTTCGCGAATCTCGCGGCTCAAGTTCCAGTCGTGCGTTTTACCCGTGCCGCCCAATACTTTGACGGGCAGCGTGGGATTTCCTGAATCCAGCAACAGTGCATCGACATGCGGTGCGGCGGCGAGAGCTTCATCGACAGATTCGTGCCCGCGCACATGGATGACCTGCACAAGCGCGATGCCGGGCAGTTCATCCCGGAGGCGTTTGTAGGTATCAACGGAGACAGCATCGACAAGCTGGAGCGTGTTGACACGCGTGCGTCGCTGCTGCGCAATGATTGAAGCGGCGTCTTGCTTGCTCGTTAGCAGAAATGATGCGACGCCGGGTGGGATGTGCATCGCTATCTCGGTGATTGTCGCTTCGTCGATGGGACCCGGTCCGCTCAGCATTGCAGACACCAATCCAAGCGCAGACGCGCCGTAACGGATTGCCATTTGGGCTTCGTCGGCGTTTTGGATGCAGCAGATTTTTACGCGGGGCGTGGGCATGACTCAATATACGAAGAGGAAGGGGAAAAAGCTGATTCAAATAACAAAGCCCCGTTGTTGAAAAACAACGGGGCGTGTGTAGGTAAGACGAAGGAATCACAATCCAATCATCAATGTCACAGTAAAGTAAAGTGCACCGATACTTCTGCTATTATTGATGAAATGGTCGCTATCACCTGCGGCATAAAGCGGGTCAGACTCATCGTTGAGAGCGAGATAAGAATCGAGACGCCGGTCGTTCGTTAAGTTGGGGTCCTCCCACTGTTTGCCGAACAGATTCATCGCTTCATAATGCGCGGCGATATCGAGATTCATGACCGGTCCAAGGCTCAATTGTGCGCCGACTGTTCCGCCTAACCCGACGCGCGTTGCGGACTGAAGCTCGTACGTGCCACTTGAGACCTGAGAGATTCCCTGCAGCACCGTCTCACCGTTAATGATATGCACACCAACGTGCGCACCTAAGTACGGTGTGATGGGCGCGGCTGGGAGGGAGATGCTGAATTCAGGTCCCGCCTTGAACGAGAGGATGCTGTGTGAAACCTCCATCTTCCCCTGTCCGGGCTCCGATTCACCGGTATTGCTGAAGGACGAGTATCCGATTTCTCCGGCGACTCGCAAGCCTAATAATCCGACGCGTGCTTTACCATGCACATTATAACCCGTTGACATGCCGTAGGCTGACCCGGCGTAGTGGTCGATTGTTGATCCGCCGTAATCGCCCTGCGGCAAGCCAATGCCAAGTCCAACCCCGCCCTGAAGCGTGATCTGCGCGGCAACGGGTATCGTGCCGAGCGCAAGCGCCATAAAGACTATTGCCAGGAGCACAGTTCGTGATAGTACGAGATTCATATCAGTTCTCCTCTGTTTGCATGAGAGTACATCGTTTGTGGTTCACATCAAACGTCAATGTACTTCACGCGCAAAGAATAGCCTATGACGGCGCGCAAGCATAAAGTGCACTTTAAATAGCTGAATAAGTGGCTTTTGTTGTGACGCGCAGTTGGTTTTTTTTCTATTCAAAATACCCTGTGTAAGTCCACTCGCGTCGTCTGCCAGTTTCGTCTATATACACAGTAATGGTATTGAGTTCGTCCAACTTGGAAACTCCAGTGAATCTAATTGTATCTTTTAAAGCCACGGTTACACGGTACACACCATTTTCTGTTTCAGCCATCTCCTCGGGAATTTCGTAACCGAGATAGGAACCTGCGCCACCACCTTCGGAAGCCGGAAGAGTACGATACTGATAGGCGTTTGCACAAAGGTTGTTCAGTTCATTAATCATACCATCTTTGTTCCAGCTAATACTTTGAGCGCTGAACATGCTTAAACCGACGGCAATCGCGATGCCAATGATAATTATCGTAAAAACACCAAAGAATGTCCCGACAATACCAAGTATCATACCGCCTTGAGTCAAACCTTTTGCGCTGGCAGCTATAAGTCCAGCGCGGATTTTTTTCAAATCACTGTTGCCCATCACCCACGCAGGGATTCCAAGGAAAGGTCCAAAGAGCAGTACGCTCAGAATGCCAAAAGTGAGTATCATTGCGCCGCGACCGGGATCTGTTGCTTGTGTGCAGATGACTGAGGATTTTGTTGTGGGGTTGTCATCGAGAATTACTCACTTTTGTGTGGAAGATTGCTCGGCTGTTATTCTATCGTTGAACGGTTGTACATAACAATCCCCCCCTCGCTGTAGATATACAGAGAGGACACGCTCTGCCCAAAAAATATTAAGCTGCTCAGTTATTTATTCAAAACCAGACAGCTCGCCATCATGTCGTGCAGGCCTTGCTTTTTCTCCGTGAACGCCACCATAATATAGCCGATGTAGATGATCAGTCCGGAGAGAATTTTTCCGAAGTACCTGCCAGTCGCGCGTCCGAAGGAAATCCGGTTGCCGTTCATATCGGTAACGACAATGCCGAGCGCCATCTTGCCGAGCGTCGCCTGCTTGCTGGAAGACTCCATCAGAGCGAAGTAGAGCCATTGGAGAACAAAAAAGATGAGGCCAACGAGCATCATGCCTCCGAAAATACCGGCAGCCATAGCGGCTTGTTCTTCTTCACTCATGTATTGCATATCCTCGGCGTTCATCGAAGCAAATCCGGCTAAGCCGACGCCGAAGACCATCATCACAATGACGCATACAGCGCCAATAAGAATACCGTCGATAAGGTAAGCGGCGAACCGCTTCCAGAATCCTGCGTATGACATAACATACCTCCCGAAGTTGTGAATGGATGTACGGTACGAACGACTGGTTAAGGTGTGCGTATGTTAAAAATTAGTTGAAAAGGAAAAGGATATTAGCTGTTTCCTTTCAACGTCGTCAAGTAATGTGCCTGAACTTGATCTTGATGTCATATTGTATTTTGTAACAGCCTCTTTCATCATCGACTTTGCATTGACGTCGAGAACGATGGCTGCGACAATGACTACACCACCGGCTACTGCCAATGCAGTATTAGACGGTTTTGATGCTAATCCGTAGCCGACAGAAAAACCACCCGCAAAAGAAAAAACATCTGCAATTGTCGATTGAGTATAACCGGATGAGTACAAAGCATATATCGAGGGATCGGGAGACGATTGTAGCATCTGTGTAAACTCTGCTGATGTAATCTCTTGATTCCCTCTTTTGTAGGACAACCCCCAAAATCCTTCATCAAATGCCAATGTGTCCGTCCGTGAAGTCTGGGTTAAAAGACTCGGTGAATATAACAAGAGAAACAATATCAGTATAGATGTTGATTTAAACATATTTTTTTCTCCATAGACGATTGATTTTTTCTTACACACTAACGGACTGGGCTAACCGCTACTCATTGAAGCTTGAGTTCAATTCGCTCATCATCCATCAAGATGATCGACTGATCCAGAACTTGTTGACCGGTAATATCCTTGTTCTTGTACTTCAGAACGGTTTCCCTGGGAATGAGGAAACGGTAGAGGACATTTGTGCCGGCTGAGTATGTTTCTGCAAAACTCTTTGCCTCTCCAACAATGGAAAGGTCGTAGCCGTAAAAGGCCTCTGAATCTCCGAGCTGCTCATGAAGGGGGCAAGCGCTCTTTTGACGACCTCGTCAAACAATGTTTTCGCTATATCATATTTACTCAGTTTTAAGGAATTATACGTATTAGTGTCGATAAATTTGAGTGTGAGATACTTTTTCTCTTTAAAAGACACGATTTGTATTGTTTGAACTTCCATGTAGGTATCGGAACGAATGCTTGACCGTAATGTGTCGATGATATTAAGGATATTCGCTTTGAGCGCCATCCCTTCCTGGGATGCGAGAAAATCGGGGTCAAAATAGTCGGTTGGTTTTACCAGCTCTACGGTTTCGAATGCAGTTGGTTTTTCGAGAGAGTAGTCTTCACCGTATTCTGCGTTCAGCGTCCCGCTCTTTTCGTAGTATCCATCCTTAGTGACCCTGTAATGGAGTTCCGATCTGTACGACCTTGGGTACTCATCTCCCGGTGCGGCGGTTGCACGGAATGATATGGAGATGAGCCCATCCGAATTGGTCATGACTGTTGTGTCTTGAACAAGTCTGTTAAGGTCAAAGGCAGAATAATGAACAGATACACTCTCAGCGGGAAGTCCATAAACATCCACAATCGATAACGTATAGGTGTGGGTTACTGGTAGAGCCGGTTTTCTCTGAGGAATGTACGTGAGATCGTACGGGGCGCAACCCGCGCTCACATAGAATGCGCCTACTCCGAGTACAAATCCCCAAAGAGTAAGGAGGAATTTTTGATTCTTCATAGACTTTCATCGTCCCCAAACATCAGTTAGAACCATTGCTTTTTCTGGACGACGTACTCCTGCTCAAACTCCTCGTCGGTTTTTGTGAGATACAGGATTCCTTCAACAAGCGCGATGACGCCGAGAACAATGTTCGGAATAAACAACAGGATCCACGTGACGGCAAAGCCTATGGTGTTCGTCAGCAGGTACACGAGTCCGGGACCCGTGAAGCCCAGATAAAATTTATGGATGCCCCATCCGCCCAGAAGAATGGCGAGGAGTCCCGCGGCGACTTTGTTTTTCGACCCTCCCGTTGAGCCGATGGCAACATATACGGCCTTCGCCTGGTTCTTTTCGATTTCGAAATCAACAGTCATGCCGCGTAGCGGGGTGCCGGTGCCTTTCCACTCGGAGCCGACAAACGTGTAGCGCTTACCGTCTGTAGCTGAGATGGTGCCGCTGTTGGATTGAATGGTGAAGTCGAGGATTTGGCCTTTCATGCGTTCTCCTTACTGAGTAAAGACGGCATACGGTGCGAAAAGCTATGCCAAATGTAGAGAATGGCTTTTTGAAAGTCAATGTCTTTGACCTACAAAACCTGTGAGGTTTCTGAAACCTCGCAGGTTTATAGTGTTATTCAGGTAATCTCGGTTCTGCGAAAATTGTTTTCTCGCGTTCCAGCATAACTGTACCGGCGCGTGCGCCCTTCGGTTTTCGGACGTATTTCCGCTCGGTCATCGCGACGGGCACAAGCTTGGCATTTTTCATCTTACTATAGTAAGCGGCTATGCCTGCCGCTTGTTGGATGGCAAGCTTGCTTGGGTTGCCGTTTGCCGTCCCGATTTTTAACACGACGTGCGAACCGCTTGCGCCGCGCGCGTGGAACCACAAATCGTCCGGCTTCGCGTATTTCATCGTCAACAGGTCGTTGTTCTCGCTGCTCTTGCCAGCCCAGACCTGAAATCCGCCGGAGACGGTGAAGACACGAAACGGCAGAGGCTCCTCTCGTTTTGTTGCTTTCGTGCTTGCGAGCTTGTATCCCAGCTCTGCTAAGCTTTCAGTGTGTCTGGAAAGGAATTCTTTATACTCATCCGGCTCATCGACCTCGTCAAGGGCATCAAGCAAAGTCCGGAGAGCATTACGACGGCGCTCGAGCTCTTCCTTGCGCTCGCCTGATTCCTCCGACCGGTGCCGGCTCTTCTTCGCTTTGTCGAAGTATCGCTCGGCATTTTTTGCAGGGGTAAGCCCAGGCTCGAGTGCGATAGTTAGCGTTTCGCGGGAGGGCGAAAAGATGTTCTCCAGCTCGATGCTTTTCATGCCTTTAGAAATTGCATGGAGATTCGCCATCAGCAACTTGCCCGATGTCTCGTAAAGCGAGGCGCGGGCGGCGGATTGTTCTTCCTCTACTATTTTCGCGAGCGCCCGTTCTGCTTTGGTAAGCGCCTGCTCAAGATACAGTGCAAGCGGCTTTTTCTCGTCTTGAAATCCCTTTGCTCGTTGCGAAGAGCTGAGGAATATTCGTATCGCCTCGTGAATGGAATCATATTCCTCGCACCGCAGATGAGCGAGGTGGCGTAATTCTATAATAGAGAATGTCTCGGCTTTATTCCCCTCAAAGTATATGCGGGGGGAGGGATGTTGAGCCAACGTCATGAGAGTTTCATTACTCGTTTCAAACAACCGCTGAGCATTGTCGGATGTGAGATGTGAGATATGGGTATCTGGTTCTAAGTCCGCGCGATGAATAATTTCGCGCACTGCTTCCGAGCCGAAGGATGGAAAACATCGCTTGAGCGCGGGTTGCAGCTCGGCGTCGCTCGATATGAGGGCCTTGTGAAATTCATCGGCGCTTTGGGGAGGCGTGAATGGCCTTCGTTCGCCAAGGCTTTTGCCCGCGTACTCTTTGCGTTTGAGGAATGAGTCTTCGATGATCCCGTCTTTCACAAGCAGGACATTCGATTTTGCTCCGAACAATTGCGCGATGAGCGAATATTGCCGGTCAGTATGAAATACAACCTGCCTGTCGGAGGGATGTATTGTTACCTCGCTGAGTCGCGCTCCATGAAGTTTTTTAAAGAGGTCGACAGAGTTGCGTTTTGCCCGAGGAAATTCGTCTCGGCGCAGAATGTAATTCCGCACCGGGTCACAAGAGAGGATCACATGACACTCGCTCGTATTCCACTCGCAAGAGATAACAAGCTCGTCGCGATATTGGGTAAAAATCTGAGCAATAACAGACCCGGAAAGCGTTCGGTTCAAGTCCTGTGCAATGAATCGTAGTGTGTAATAGTTCGTGAGCATAGGCTGATAGGAAAAAGTCCATAAATTTCGATGGAAAAGCAATGCAAGGCGATAAACTTTATCTTGCTGGCGCATCAATTTTTCCGTACATTTATACTCTGAAATCGTTGAACGCGAAAGGGAAGTCCCAGCGTGATTACCAGCATGACCGGCTACGGCCGGGCGGATGTAACAAAAAAAGGGGTTACGGCTCGAGTCGAAGTGCGCGGTGTGAATAGCCGCTACCTTGAGGTCACGCCGCGTATGCCGCGCTCGCTTTCCCTTCGTGAGAATGACGTCAAAGAAATTATCCGGGGCTACATCAACCGCGGAAAAGTCAATGTGCAGGTGACGCTGGACTCCTCCTCGAACGGATCCGCGCCGCTCAAAATAAACGTCGACGCCGCGAAGTCGTACTACAAACTGCTGGAACAGCTCCGCAAGGGAGTGAAGCTCAAAGAGCAGGTCAACTTGAGCCACCTCTTGCAGTTTTCCGAAGTCCTCTCCGCCACGGAGGAAACCGAAGCGGGTGAAAAAGAGTGGCAGGCTGTGGAACAGGCGCTTCATAAGGCGATGAAGGACTTCAACGAGATGCGCCAGAAGGAAGGCAAAGAGCTTTCAAAAGATTTTAAGAAGCGCATCGAGTGGATGGGCGATACGGTGGGTAAGATTGAAACGCTTTCGAAAGAGCGCATCCCCGAAGAGCGTAAGCGCCTGCAGGAGCGCGTTGAGCAGCTCCTCGAAGATAAGTCAGTACTCGACCAGAAGCGGCTGGAGCTGGAGCTGATTTTGTTAGCAGATAAGCTGGACGTGACCGAAGAATGCGTTCGGTACAGAAGCCATAACAAATTTTTCCTTGAAGCGATGGCGAACGAGGACTCCGCCGGCAGGAAATTGAATTTCCTCGTGCAGGAGATGAACCGCGAGGCGAACACGATGGGCGCGAAGTCCAACGACGCGACAATCGCCCATCTTGTGGTGAAGCTGAAAGAAGAGATCGAAAAAATCCGGGAACAGTTACAGAATATTGAGTAACTATGAGCCGGGGCAAACTCATCGTCTTGGCTGCGCCCAGCGGGTCGGGCAAGACGACCATCGCGAAGAAGATTCTCCAGCGGTACCCGGCGATGACGTTTTCGATTTCCGTAACGACGCGTCCTCAGCGAAGCGGAGAGATGCACGGCAAGGATTATTTTTTCCTGAGTGTTGCGGAATTTGAGAAAAAGATTAATAGCGGTGAGCTGGTGGAGTGGGAGCGGTATCCCGACGCGCAGCACGGCAACTACTACGGCACGTTGAAAAGCGAAGTGGACCGTGCTCTGAACGCAGGCACAGTGATGCTCTTCGACGTCGATGTGAAGGGAGCGCTCTCGATTAAAAAAATCTACGGCAACGATGCGGTGTTGATTTTCATCAAGCCGCCGAATCTTGAGGAGCTGCGCCAGCGATTGCTCAATAGAAAGACGGAAGACGAAGAGGCGCTCCGCAGCAGGCTGAACCGGGTGCCGATGGAAATGGAGATGGGCAAGTCGTTCGATTTTCAAATCATTAACGACAAGCTCGAAACAGCGATTGCAGAGATAGAAGATATTATTACGAAGCATACGAATTTAGAAATCATTCCTAAGTAACCACGTAAACAAAAGGAGCAGCAATGGCAGTACAACCTGTGGACATGGAAAAATTTTACAGCAACATCGGCGATGTGTATGAAGCGATCGTCATCACGGCGAAACGCGCCCGGCAAATTCACTCGGAGGTTAAAATCGAGTTGAATCAGCGGCTGGAAACTATCCAGCAGCTGACGTCGATGACCGAGACGGAAGAGGAGCTGAACGGGACCGTGAACATGAACCCCGACCAGCTGAAAATCAGTCTTGAGTTCGAAACGCGTCCGAAGTCGACCGAGCTTGCGCTGAATGAGGTGATGGACCAAAAGGTTCAATTCCGCTACAAAGAGTCCGAGCAGAAACCAACCGCCGGAACTGAAGCTGACAGCGAGTAACAAACGCCATGCTGCGCGGCAAGCACATATTGCTTGGCGTTACCGGCGGCATCGCAGCGTATAAGTCGTGCTACCTCGTTCGCGAACTGCGGCGCGCCGGCGCCGATGTCAAAGTGGTGATGACGAACTCCGCAAGGAAGTTTGTCGCACCCCTCACCTTCTCGGCGCTATCCGGACATGAAGTCGAGCTCGACCTCTGGACGAACACCCAAACAGGCACCGGCGATATCGGCACGCGGCACGTCGGGCTTGCCAACTGGGCGGATATTATTATTATCGCGCCCGCAACTGCCACCACCATCGCAAGACTCACACACGGACTGGCGGATAATTTGTTGACTGTGACTGTCCTTGCAGCGCGCAGCCCGGTGGTGCTTTCCCCCGCGATGGACGCGGACATGTATCTCAACCCCGTTACCGCCCAGAACCTGGCAACCTTGCGTGAGCGCGGGTTCTTTGTTATTCCGCCGGAAGAAGGCGAGCTCGCAAGCGGGTTGGTTGGACCAGGCAGGCTTCCTGAAGTGGAAGTCATTGTCCGCAAGCTTGATGAGATTCTCGCCAATCATCATCTCGACCTCAAGAAAAAGAAAATCCTGATCACTGCAGGTCCGACGTACGAAGCGATTGACCCTGTGCGTTATATTGGCAATCGCTCGTCCGGCAAAATGGGCTTCGCGTTGGCAAACGCGGCCGCGCTCCGCGGGGCAGACGTGACGCTTGTTACAGGCCCAGTGCATTTAGAGACGCCGCGCAACATCAAGCGTATCGACGTCGAATCGGCGCAGGACATGCAGGAGGCGGTCGCGAAGCACGCTAAGTCAGCCGACGTGGTGATTATGGCGGCGGCGGTGGCGGATTTTACTCCCGCAATAAAGGCCAAGCATAAAATCAAGAAAAACGGCTCCGAAGGAATGGAGCTCTCCCTCTCCCACACAACCGACATCCTCGGCGGCCTGGGCAAACACAAAAACGGCGCGGTACTCGTGGGTTTTGCGTTGGAAACGCAGAATGAGCTTAAGAATGCCAAAGAGAAGTTGAAGTCGAAGCGCCTCGACATCATCGCGCTCAATTCGCTGAAGGACGAAGGCGTCGCGTTTGGCGCCGACACGAACGTGGTGACGCTCATCGATAAGAAGGGCAAGACGGAAAAGCTGCCCAAGCTGCCGAAGTTCGACGTCGCCAACGTAATTCTGGACCGAGTCAAAAAATTATTGTAGATTGAGTCATCGGTTCATTGTTCCATTGACTCAATGAATCATGAATCAATGTTACAATTTGTTTTATCTTTTACATGCCCGACACCAACGACGACATTAAAAAACTCCTGACAGACGTCCAACGGTACCTCAAAGAAGAGCAAGAGCTCTTCGGCGATTACATTTATACTGAGTCCACTATGCCCCCTAAAAAACAAGCCGGTAAACCGGAAGCTCAGCAGCCTTCGAAGCCGCCCCTCGAGCAGGATCTTTTTGGAAGTACGGCTCCCCCCGCAAAGCCCGGAAAAATCGCCGAACAGCACACACCGTATCCCAACGAGCCATGGGTGAAGTCAAGCACGCTTGACGAGCTGAACAGCATGATCTGCAACTGCACCAAATGTTCGCTTGGGCATACCCGGACGAAATTCGTGTTTGGCGTGGGCAACCCGAACGCAGATATTGTGATCGTCGGCGAGGCTCCCGGAGCGGACGAAGACGCGCAGGGCGAGCCGTTCGTGGGCAGGGCGGGACAACTGCTAAACAAAATTTTAGAAGCAATTAACTTCAAGCGCGAGGAAGTCTATATCTGCAACATCCTCAAGTGCCGCCCGCCGGGCAATCGCGACCCGCAGCCGGAGGAAGTCGAGGCGTGCATTCCCCACCTCTGGAAGCAAATCGAGATCATCAAACCGAAACTTATCCTGTGTTTGGGACGTATTTCTGCACAGATGCTGCTGAAAACCAACGCCTCGCTCGGCGATATGCGCGGCAAGGTGCATGACTACCGGGGCATCAAGATGATGGTCACGTACCACCCGGCGGCGTTGTTGCGCAACCCGAACTGGAAGAAACCCACGTGGGAAGACGTTCAGAAATTCCGCAAGATGTACGACGAGATGAAGCAGCAACCTTAGAAATATTGTCCCCCTCCCAGAGGGGGATACAGGGGGAGATCTCAGGTCGTGCAAAAAGCGTCCAAAGGAAATCGGTATCTTTACAGCGGAGTATGAGCTTTTTTGTTACTTCTTTGCTCGTGCAAAAGAAGTAGGCAAACCCATAAACTGTGTTAATGATCTTGGGTTCTTTACTTTCTTTCCGAGAAAGAAAGTAACAAAGAAATCTTCCCGAAATCGAAGCACACCTCATGACCCCTTCGCTCTTGCCATGATTTCAGCCTTGAGAAGGCGAGGCTGAAATCAAACGCAGTCATGAGTTTGCCTGCCCGCGCCACCTACGATTTCGGTTTGCCTTCGCTCAAAAAAAGGGAGAAGTGGCCTATCTATAAGCACAAATAGAAACACCACACCGCTGACGCGGAGCGCTTTTTGCGTTTGGCTCGTCTAAATATAGAGCCGGACTACAAAACACTTTGTCCGCCAAAACCTCGCGAAACCCTTGGAGCACCGAATGAATGAGTCTAGACTGAAGAATGCTATCGTCCTCCGCATGGTTATTGTTGGTTGTCTTTCCCTTATTTTGCTTATCCCGACGATTTTTATCGATTCGCTGATTGATGAACGTCAAGAAAGGCGCCAGTCCGCCACCACCGAGGTGAGCCAAGGCTGGGGAGGGGCGCAGACGCTTGTTGGCCCGATCATCACCGTTCCCTATAAAACATATTATAAGAACGATAAGGGGGATATGCTGCATTCGATCAACCACGCGCATTTTTTGCCTTCGGAACTGAATATCCGCGCCGCGGTGCAGCCTGAAATCCGTTACAGAGGAATTTATGAAGTCGCTCTCTACCAGGGACAATTTCTTGTCGAAGGCAAATTTGACAACATCGATTTTGAAAGGTTCGGCGTAGCACCTGAAAACGTCGTGTGGAGGGATGCCATTGTCAGTTTTGGCGTATCGGATCTGAAGGGGATTCGCGATACAGTTGTTCTCAAGTGGAATCAACGTTCGTATCCTTTGACGCCCGGAGTGATTGCTGATGGACTGATGAAATCGGGCATGACATTTCGACCGTTGGTACAGGCTTCGCTCTCGGAGATGAGCTTCTCGCTGCCGGTGAACCTCAACGGAACGGCGGAAATTTCGTTTGTCCCGGTTGGCGAAATAACGCACGTGTTCATGGGGTCTAGTTGGAGCGACCCGAGTTTCGTCGGCGGGTTTCTGCCCACTGTGCGGGAAGTCGGTGCAAACGGATTCAAGGCAGAATGGAAAGTCTTGAGCCTGAACAGGAATTTTCCGCAGGCATGGGTTGGTGACGGGCACAATCTTCAGGAGTCCTCCTTTGGGACGCGACTGCTGCTTCCCGTGGACCACTACCGGAAATCCGAGCGCACAGTAAAGTACGCGCTGTTGTTCATTGCGCTCACATTTGCGTCGCTGTTTCTCTCCGAGATGATGACGAAAACGGCGATCCACCCGATTCAGTACACGCTTATCGGATTTGCGCTCATTCTCTTTTATCTGTTGCTTCTCTCGCTTTCAGAACACATTGGCTTTGACACCGCCTATGGTGTCTCAGCCTTGCTGGTGATCGGGTTAATTTCGTTCTACACGAAATGGATTACAGCGAAAGCGAGAGTAGCTGTCGTCGTGTTTTTCGTACTTATGGTTCTTTATCTGTTCCTGTACGTGACCCTGCAATTACAAGACTATGCGTTGCTGTTCGGAACGCTGGGCTTGCTGCTGACGCTGTTTTTGATCATGTATATCACGCGCCATGTCGATTGGTTTTCTCCGGAGTCGATCACCTAGAGCCAGCAGACGTAGCAGAGAATCTTTATATTTACGGAGTGGATAGTACTGTAGGACAAAGGGAAATATCTGTTAGATTGTTTTTTGTCACTTCTTTGCTCGTGCAAAGAAGTAACCAAGAAAGCACGCCGAAATCGTATCTCACGCTCATGATACCTTCCCGCTTGCCGTGATTTCAGCCCCTTTTGACTTTTACCATGATTTTTCGTTTGATACTAAGTGGGCTGAAATCAAACGCACGTTATGAGCTTCCCTCTCACGCCGCCGTCGATTTCGGTTCCCCGCACTCAAAAACATTTCGTGAAAAGCTTTTTTTTCTGAACTTACCATTCACAGTTGATGTTAATTTGCAGGTTGACAACTTGTGAATAGCGTTTTTAAAAAATATATTTTGAGAATTCGCGCTTTTTGTTGAACTTCGATTAACCGTTTAGTATCATTACAGCCCCGATGGCCGAACCGAGAAAAATATTAGGCTTAGTAGACCAATCATCCCCAGAGGGCCGCGTACCGCCGCAAGCTGTCGATGTCGAGATGGCGGTGCTGGGCGCGATGCTGTTGGAGAAAGACGCGATCGCGAAGGCGCTTGCCGTGCTGGACGACAGCGCGTTCTACAAGCCCGCGCACCAAAGCATCTTCAAAGCGATGGTGGGGTTGTTCGAACGCAGCGAGCCTGTCGACCTCATCACGCTCATTGACGAGCTGAAACGACGCGGGGAACTGGAGAAAATCGGCGGCGAGTACTATCTCACAGAGCTGACAACGAAAGTGACCAGCGCGGCGAATGTGGAATATCACGCGCACATCGTACTGGAAAAAGCGCTGATGCGGCTGTTGATTGCTTCATCGTCTGCCGTCATCGGCCGCGCGTTTACGGAGACGGAAGACGCTCTGGAGTTGCTGGACGAAGCCGAGCAGAGCATTTTCCAGATCTCCGAGCAGCGGATGAAGAAGAACTTCGTTTCGATGAGCAGCGCGGTGACGTCCACGATGGAGTTGCTGGAAAGCATCCACGGCAAGCACAGCGGCGTGACGGGCGTGCCGAGCGCGTTCACGGAGCTGGACTCGCTCACGGGCGGCTTTCAAAAATCGGATCTTATAATCGTTGCAGGCAGACCCTCGCAGGGCAAGACGGCGTTCGTGCTGTCGCTGTCCCGCAACGCGTCGGTATTGCACGATGCGCCGATTGGATTTTTCAGTCTTGAAATGTCGGTTCAGCAATTAGTATTGCGCCTCATCTGCGCGCAGGCGAAAGTCGACGCGCACGCCGTGCGCACGGGGCGTTTGCCGGAGGACGAGTGGAAGAAGTTGAGCATGACTGTCGGCAAGCTCTACAAAGCAAAGATTTTTATCGACGATACTCCCGCGCTCTCCATATTGGAGCTTCGGGCAAAGGCGCGGCGGCTCAAAGCCGAGCACAACATCGGCATGATCGTTGTCGACTACTTGCAGCTTATGCAAGGACCGAAGTCCGCACAGAGCCGCGAGCAGGAAATCTCGCAGATCTCGCGCTCACTCAAAGCGCTCGCAAAAGAATTGGATATTCCGGTCGTTGCACTCTCACAGTTGAACCGCGCAGTAGAGGCGCGTGGCGACAAGCGCCCTATGCTGGCGGATTTACGCGAATCCGGAGCGATTGAACAGGACGCCGACGTGGTGATCTTCGTCCATCGCCCGGAAATGTACGGCATTGAAAAAGACGAGAATGGCGAGCCGACCGAAGGCATTGCGGAGATCATCGTCGGCAAGCAGCGTAACGGCCCCACAGGCACGGTGAAGCTCTCGTTCGTGAAACGCTACGCGCAGTTTGAAAATCTTGCGCGCTTCCGGGAAATCCCCTCGCTCCCGATGGGTCCTGAGGAAGAGCAGCCGTTCTAGGTTTTTGCCCTCAACCTTCATTCCGATGAAGCGACCAGCATACATCTTTTTCCTTTTTATTGTCACGTGTTGGAGTTCAACACCACTTCGCGCTCAAGAAGGCCAGTGGTCATTTTCCGTTTCCGGTGGCTGGGTGTATATGAGTCTCAGTCAGGTAGACGCGAACCACCAAAGAGTCGTTGAATCGTGGCGAAATGACGGTATACCGATCGAAGACCTGGGATCGTTGAAGTCGGGATTGTTTCTGAACGCAAGGGGCGCGTACCGTATCGAGCGCGACCTTGCTCTCACGGCATCCGTTGCGTACTCCGAGGGGGATGTGAGAGCGTATTACGAGGATTATGACCTGACGGTTGAGTTAACGCGCTCTGTCGGGTTTACCGATGCGATGGTGGGAATAGAATACTATGTTCCCTTTGTTCCGTTGGACGCGGAAGCGTACATTGGTGCCGAGATGGGCATGATGTTCGCCCGGGCGCACGCGACGACTTTCGGCACAGAGCGAAAAATGACAGACACAACAGAAATGGAGGTTGTGCTCGATTCGAGAGGCAAGTACCGGAAGAGCAAACTCGTGTTGAATGTTACAGCGGGCGCTGATGTGAATGTCCTTGGCCCTTTGTTTGCGCGGTTAGAAGCGAAATATAAATTCGGGAAAATCGGTTTGATGCCGGGAGACATACAGAGGCTCGCAGGGCCGCCGCTCGATGAATCGACAGTCGAATTCGACTTCTCCGGCTTGTTTCTTTCCGTGGGAATCGGTATCGTGTTTTGAAGACGATGAACCGCCGAAACTTCTTACGTACGCTTCCTGCCCTGTCCAGTCTTTCCGTTTTACCAGCGGGAGTGATATTCCGCAGTCCGTTTGCCCATTCGCATCTCCAATCCGACGACCCTGATGCGCTCATCTGCGCGCGGAAGTTTGAGCTTGCCGTTTCGCTTTCGCTGCGGGAGCAACCGATCGGCAGGGTGATTGTGGAGATCGGGAAATCGTTCATCGGCACGGACTATCTTGCGCATGGCATTGAGGCACCCGGCGAAGAGCGTCTCGTTGTGAATATGCGTGGGCTGGACTGCGTCTCGTTTTGCGAGAACGCCGTTGTCCTTGCGCGCTGTATCAAGAAGAACGCGATGACGTTCGACGATTACAAAAAGGAATTACAATACATCCGCTACCGCGGCGGCGGCGTCGACGGATACACGAGTCGGCTGCATTATTTCACGGATTATATTTACGATGGCGTGAAGAAGGGGATTTGGAAGGATGTTACGAAAGAAATCGGCGCATCGTACCGTAAAACTGTTAATTTCATGTCCACTCACCCGAACTCCTACCTGCAATTAAAAGAGAACCCGGAATTTGTCAAAGTAATTGCGAAACAGGAGGAGGAAATCAGTAAGCGGGAGATGTATTACATACCGAAAGGAAGTATACCGGGGGTGGAACCCGATATACATGACGGCGATGTGCTGGCAATTACGACGGATATTGCAGGGCTGGATGTGTCGCACACTGCTATAGCGATTTGGCAGAACAGTAGACTGCACATGATGCACGCTCCGGATGTCGGTTCTAAAGTGACAATCACGGTGCTGCCGCTTGCCGAGTACCTTGCAAAAAACAAGCGCCAGACAGGGGTTATTGTGGCAAGGGCGGTTGAGCCGGAATAGATATTATATCCTTGAAAGCACCTCAGTGAGACTCTCATTATTAACCATTGTTTTGATTAGTTCAATCTCCTTTGCGCAGGTGAATGTCACCATTCGCGTCATTGTACCTGAGTCAACACCGAAAGACGCTGAGCTGTTTATTGCCGGCGACAAGCCGGAGCTTGGGAATTGGGATCCCGGACTTGTGAAGCTTAACCGTGTGAACGAATCGACGTGGGAACGGTCGTTTTCCTCTCCGCTTGGAGTGCGGGCGGAATTCAAAATTACGCGCGGGAGCTGGAACACACAGGCTGTGTACGAAAAGGGCGCTCTCCCGCCGAATACCGTAGTGGAGGTGCAAGGCGATACGGTTGTAGAACTTCGTCCGATAGCGTGGAGCGATGAAGGCATAGAGCCGACGGGCAAGATTGTCGGCACCGTGCAATACCATCGCGGGCTGAAAGGAAAAGGTTTACAGTATGACCGGGATGTGATTGTGTGGCTGCCGCCGTCATACGAAAAGGAAACCGCTCGTCGTTATCCTGTGCTCTACATGCACGACGGGCAGAATGTGTTCGACCCGGGGACGTCGTTCATCGGCTACGACTGGCGCGTGGACGATGTGGCTGATAGTTTGATGCGCGCGGGGAAGATGCGTGAAATTATTATTGCGGGCATATACAACTCGCCCGACCGCACACTGGAATACTCCAACACGGAGAAAGGCCGCGCGTACGGAGCGTTTCTAGTAAACACGCTGAAACCGCTCATTGATTCGACGTACCGGACGATGCCAGACAGGTCGAATACTGCAGTGATGGGTTCGTCGATGGGCGCGCATATTTCGTTTCTGCTCTCGTGGTGGCATCCGGACGTGTTCTCTCAAGCGGGGTGTTTATCTGCGGCATTCTGGACGCCGAACGTTGAAGCAGATGGAAAGTACAGAAGCTACAACGATGAAACGCTGGATGAGGCTCGGTCGTACACCGGGACAAAGAAGGACATCCGAATCTATCTGGATAACGGAACGGAAGGGCTGGAAGCGGAGCTCCAACCGGGAGTGGACACGATGAAAGCCGAGCTCGAAAAAATGGGCTACGCGATTGGAAAAGATTTTGAGTACTTTATTGACGCGAAAGCCGAGCACAACGAGCGTGCATGGGCAGCCCGCGTATGGCGGCCATTGATGTTTATGTTCGGCAAGGATTGACTGATGACATGGATAGGCTCTCCATCGTACAAGGCGACATCACGCAGCAAGTCGTCGATGCGATAGTAAACGCAGCGAATAACAGGCTGCTTGGTGGCGGCGGAGTGGATGGAGCAATTCACCGTGCTGCCGGACCGAAGCTGTTGGAAGAATGCCGAACGCTTGGCGGATGCGCGACAGGCGACGCGAAAATTACCAAGGGCTACAATCTTCCGGCGAAATTGGTGATCCATACTGTGGGTCCCGTATGGAGAGGCGGCAAGAACAACGAAGATGAGCACCTTGCGAGCTGTTATCG
Organism: Ignavibacteriota bacterium; assembly: GCA_022616555.1. Taxonomy (GTDB): domain Bacteria; phylum Bacteroidota; class Ignavibacteria; order UBA10030; family UBA10030; genus JAKEEG01. The sequence continues at coordinate 55,713 of JAKEEG010000066.1, forward strand.
CCGTAGTTTTGACGTTGTGCGCGAGCGTGGGATACAAACGATTGCATTCCCGTCCATTAGTACCGGGGCGTACGGGTTTCCGGTAGAACGCGCATCGAGAATTGCCGTGGGGGAAATTCGCTCGGCGTTGGAAAGCAATCCATCGTTGAAACAAGTCCTTGTCGTTTGCTTCGATGCACATACATTGAGCAATTACCAGCAGGCAGTGAATGATAAATCAATATCTTAATCGTCTCTTTTTATTTCTTTGTTGTTGTACGGTGTTTGTTCAAGCCCAACAGCCGTTGTTGAGTCCGAGAGACTCGGTTTCTCTGAGCATCAACGGAAAGTGGTTGAGTATCGACTACGGGCGGCCCTCGAGGAGAGACAGGCCGATTATGGGCTCACTCGTTCCCTATAATCGTGTGTGGCGCACGGGCGCGAACGAAGCGACGACATTCGTTACAACGGGAGATATTCGTATAGGAGATGCAGAGATTCCGCGCGGCACGTATACGCTCTATACGTTTCCATCGATGACACAGTGGAAGCTCATCATCAACAAGCAAACCGGGCAGTGGGGGACAACGTATAACCCCGACCTCGATTTTGCCCGCATCGACTTGAAAATGCGCCGGCTACGAAAGGCTATTGATACATTGACAATTACTCTTGGACGGACGAACGGCCGGTCCGGGATTCTGACAATTGAATGGGAGTACACCTCGCTCAGCGCGCCGTTCGAATTTTTGCAAGATGCGTTCATTGCCAGCCCACGCGATACGACCGAGCTGGTAATCGATGGCAAGCGAATTGTCATCGATTACGGCCGCCCCTCACGCCGCGGGCGCACGATTATGGGAGCCGTGGTGCCGTTCGGCGAGGTGTGGCGCACCGGGGCGAACGAGGCGACAACGTTCAGCACCGAAGCGGATCTGGTGATCGAGGGCGTTGAAATCCCGCGCGGGTCGTACACTCTCTATACGCTGCCCTCGCAGAATATTTGGAAACTCATCCTGAACAAACAGACCGGGCAGTGGGGCACGGAATACGACCGAGCTCAAGACCAGGCTCGTATCAACATGAAAAAGCAATCGCTGAAAAACATTGTTGAACGGTTTACGATTACATTGGAGAAATCGAGAGCGGATGCCGGCGTGCTGAAGCTGATATGGGAAAAAACTCAGTTATCCGTACGTGTCTCGCTGAAGAAGAACGCACATTAACCAGAGGTATACGATATGCCGACGAAGATCATTATTAAAAATAACGGGTCGATTAAGGTGGAAGGCGATTTTGAGCTGTATGACGAGAATGGAAACAAGTTCGATTTAGCGGGGCGCACGAGAATTTCCCTCTGCCGTTGCGGGCAAAGCAACGATAAGCCGTTCTGCGACCACGCTCACCGGGCGATCAACTGGTCGGCCCCTGTTGTTGCACGGACGCTTCCGCCGCCCGTACCAAAGCCATAAAAGAAATGGGACCCCGCATTAAAACATTACGGGGCAGGCGCGGAAACAGCGAATCTTGAATAGATAAAAACGGATATAAAGCAAACGCAAAAAATAAAAGCAACATCTCAGCGGTATCCTGATTTATGCTGTATCTGTTCTTATCCGTTTCATCCGCCTTTTCCGCGTCCTATTGTTTCATCCTTTGCCTCACCACTTCATACAAAAACGCCGCACTGGCGCTAGCTACATTGAGCGAATCCACGCCGTTGTGCATGGGAATTGCCGCGTGCGCGTCGCAGGCTGCGAGGACCTCCACTGAAATTCCTTCGCCCTCGCTGCCGAACACGACACAGCAATCTTTGCGAAAATCCGTCTGGTGCAAAGTTTCTCCCGTGCCATGAGGATGGGCGGCGATACAACGAATCCCATGAGCGGTTCGCAATTCTTTCAGCGTCTCAACCAGATGCCCAACGTGCACCACGGGGAGCTTGAACACCGTTCCCATCGAGTTGCGCACCGCGCGGCGCAAGTACGGACTGCTGGATGTTTCTCCTACCAGCAATGCCTGGACGCCAAAGCCCACGCAGTTACGGACGAGCACGCCGAGGTTTTCCGAATTTGTTAGCCCGTCTATCGCTACAAAGAAGTACGGTTGTGCCGAGCGCTGAAGCATGTCGTTGAGCCGTGCCGGCTCCGGGATTTTTCCTACTGCCATAATTCCCTGGTGCAGGTTAAACCCGACAATGCCCTCGACCAATTCCTTTTTCGCGACAAACACATCAATGCTCTGCTGTCGCGATTCGAGGAGGGACTGAAGGATGGAAAGCCACTCCGGAGTAAGCAACATGGAAACAACCGGTAAGTCGCTTTCCACCAAGCGGCGCACGACCTTTTCGCCTTCCGCGACGAACATGCCCTGCCGTTGGTGTTCCAAAGGCATGCGCAGTGTGCGGTAGAGCTCCAGACCCTGAGCATCGAGTGAATGGATGTTTTGTATCTTGAGCATATAATTGAACGTATAGTACAAGAAGCTAAGTTGTGAAGCAATTGTCTTTTGGAAGGCCGGATGCTTGTGATGTCAGGAGTTACCTCCTGACATGAGCAGTTTTTCGGTCAGGACGTAAGTCCTGACCGCACTAATACGGATGCTACTTCCTTTGTTCGCAAACCAATATTTCGCTATCTTGTTTTGGTTGAGTGTAAGAACACCGCAACGAATTGCCCATGTCCCCTGACTTGAGACCATCGATTGTTGTCCTCGGCACCGGATTTGCCGCCTTCAGCTTTGTGAAAAAGATTGATGTGAAGCTGTTCGATGTTACCATTGTCAGTCCGCGCAATCATTTTTTGTTCACTCCGTTGTTGCCTAGCACAACCGTTGGGACTGTTGAGTTCCGCAGTATCATTGAGCCCATACGCGTCGCGCGTTCTGAAGTTCGGTATATCCAAGCATACAGCCGTTCAGCGGACCTTCAGCGCAAGGCCATTGTGTGTGAAGGGACCGCGGATGCGCAGCAGTTCAAGCTCTCGTACGAGTATTTGGTCATAGCCGTCGGTTCGAAGAGCAACACGTACGGCATTCCGGGCGTCGAGCAGCATACGTTGCCTTTGAAAGAGCTTGCCGATGCGAGGGCAATTCGTCAGCGGATCATTGAGTGTTTTGAAAATGCGGCAAGCCCGTCAGTCTCAGACGATGAACGCCGCCGCCTGCTGCATTTTGTCGTTGTAGGCGGGGGGCCGACCGGTGTAGAGTTTGCCGCGGAGATGAATGATTTTCTTGTTGATGACCTGCGCAAAGTCTATCCGGGTTTGCTGGCGTTTGTGCAGATTACCGTGCTCGAGGGCGCGCATCAACTCCTGGGGACGTTTGACGAGACACTACAGGACTACACGAGGCGCATGTTTCTCCGCCAGCGAATTGATGTGCGCACCGATTCGCTGGTTGTTCGGGTTGAAAAAGAAAAGATTATTCTTCAGGATGGGTCGGCTGTTCCTTTCGGTCTTGCCGTCTGGACGACCGGTATTGGCCCGCGCGAGTTCGTGCAGCAACTTACGATAGCGAAAGACCGTATAGGAAGAATCATCACGAACGAAATGTTTCAGGCGAAAGATTCTTACGATGTGTACGCGCTCGGGGACTGCGGGACCGTTGAAGGGAAAAATTATCCTGCCACGGCACAGGTTGCCCAACAGGAGGGTGCGTACCTTGCGAAGGCATTGAAGCAGCGAGTCCTTGGGAAAAGCGTTCAGCCCTTCCGTTACAAACATTACGGTATGCTTGCCTATATCGGCGGCGAGCGGGCGCTTGCAGATTTGGAATCCTTCAAGGGCAAGGGGTTCTCGACGTGGTTGTTCTGGCGGTCTGCGTATCTCACGAGGCTGGTGAGCGTGAAAAATAAAGTTCTAGTGCTGTTCGATTGGTTTAAGACGTTCGTGTTTGGGCGGGATATCAGCCGGTTTTGAGAATATCTCGTAGAGTGTTCGTTGACATTACGCTAAAAAGGTTGTATTATTTGTCGTCTTGCTGCTCCCGTTTACCGATTATACCCCGGAGGAACTTCGTTCATGACGATTAAAGAAAAAATGTACGGCGATATTGCGGTTTTGTCGTTGAAAGGAAATTTAATGGGCGAACCCGATACGACGGACGTCCGCGATAAAATCTACAGCTTGTTGCAAGACGGCATCAAAAATATTGTGCTCGATTTAGGCAAGGTGAGGTGGATGAACAGCTCCGGCTTGGGAACGCTCATCGCCGCAATGACGTCCGTCAAGAACAAAGGCGGAGAGTTAAAGCTTGCGAGCGTCTCGGATAAGGTCGAGAGCCTGTTTATGATTACGCAACTGATTAAGGTGTTCAAAACGTACGAGAACGTTGACCGCGCGGTTTCAAGCTATAAATGACCGGTGGGGAACGACTGTGGCGAAAAATCCCGATAGATTGAGAGAGCATCGGGATTTTGTGCTTCTTGCCTTGAAATGCCCGCTAGGAAAATACTGCGGAGCCCATCACAAATTTCAATTCAACAAGAGGGAGAACATCCGTGACTGCATTATCTCTGCGAAAATTCATCATTGTTTCTGTACTCGCTGCTTGGGCGGTCAGCGCGTTCGCTCAGGAAGCAATGCTGGCGTACAAATACGCGGCAGGCCAGAAATTACGCTATAAAGTGACATCCACAACCCTGCGAGAAGGAAGTATGTTCCCGGGCGGCCGGGTGGAACATGTGATTCACCTGTACTACACGTTTAGCGTTACCGCTGTCGATAAGGAAGGCACCGCGACGGTGACTTTTATACAAGATTCAATTTCGTACAGTGAGAACTCTCAGGTAATACCGTACGACGCCGCCGAACAGTTAAACACTAAACCGATTACGATGTGGTTTTCGAACCTGGGCATGCTCGTGGATGCAAACTTTCCTGACGATTTAAGCAAGGAAGCCGCGGCATATCTTGACGGTTTAATCAATGATTTCAATTCCGAGCCGCCGCTGCCGGGACGAGCAAGAGGAGTTGGGGCAGAGTGGAAGAATGACTTGTTGGTGTATTTCATATTACCTGAGGGGTCGGTAAGAGCTTCAAACGCCGCGAACTCCCAGTATGTTCGGAAAGAACAGTTCCGTGGAAGGGAATGCGCTCGCATCGAATACGCCGGCAAACTGTTGATGGGGTCGCAAAGAATCGGGCTGGTGAGCGGAACGATTCATCATTCGTTGAACGATGGAAAAATTCTTCGTGTCAGCTCAAAGACTGATGCGACGCTCTACGTCACCATGTCCGGAGGGCGGGCACAGATGAGAATTTCAAACACTCAAACGCGCGAAGCGCTGAATTAAATGAGCACGCCTGTATCTGGATATTATAGCTGTATGATGTCGCTGGTTTTCTTTGTTGCTGTTCCTTTGTTTTCCCAGCAAGCGGTTGTCGAGCAAGCTTCCCGGCTTGAAGAGCAGGGCAAGTTTACCGACGCGGCGAATCTCTTGTCCGAGGCGCTGGGTGGTGCGGGTGTTGATTCAGAGCTCCGCAAGGCTCTTGAGTTTGAGCGTGACCGTTTGAGCCGTATTCGCGCCGACTATCCACTCTCGGAAGAACGATTGTTTGAAATACTGACAAAATCGGTTAAAGATCTCACACTGGATGAGTTTGAGCAGTGGGTTGCGGAGGGCCGTTTTGATGCGCGTGAAATCGATGGTTCGACGTACTACATGGGTTCCAGCCGCAGCAATTTGTTTTTTCGGCATCCCGAGTTGGCAAGCCGCAGAATCAACGCGCCGGATTGGACGGAGTTCGAGCAGAACACTTTGCTGACCGTCAGGTCGATCAAAAAGGCCGCACAGGAACAACAGACGACGTACGTATTGCCGAAACGATTTTCAGCAACCATGACTGTTACCGCCAAAGCGGGGACGGTTCCTGCGGGAGAAATTGTGAAAGCGTGGCTGCCAATTCCCCGTTCGTTTCCTCACCAACGCGAGTTTGAAGTAATCTTCTCATCGCCGGTTGCGAAAGAAGTTGCAAATGAAGAATCGCCGATTCGCACGGCATACTTCGAACAGCTTGCACAGCGAGATAAGCCGACAGTTTTTTCAATCGAGTATGGATACTCCGGGTATGGTGTGTGGTTTGACATGAAGCCCGAGGATGTGCAATTGTATGAAAAGAGTGATCCCGCGGTCGTTGAGTTTACAAAAGAAAGCCATCACGTAGTTTTTACAGAGAAGATTAAAAATCTCTCCGCAAAATTAGCCGGGGGAGAGGCCAATCCTGCGGTTAAAGCGAGAATATTCTATAACTGGATTACCGAGAATATAAAGTATAGCTATGCGCTGGAATACTCGACGATTCGCAACATCAGCGACTACTGCTTGACGAAAGGGTACGGAGATTGCGGACAGGCGGCGCTTCTCTTTATTACCCTGTGCCGGTATAACGGCATTCCTGCCCGTTGGCAATCGGGCTGGCTTACTATGCCGGGCGGCAAGACTATCCACGATTGGACCGAAGTCTATATCCAGCCTTATGGATGGGTTCCGGTCGACCCGTACATGGGCGTGTTTGCGATGCAGTACTTTAGTGCGCCGGTAGAAACGCGAAAAGAGATACGTGACTTTTATTTCGGCGGGCTTGACCAATACAGGATGGCGGCAAACAGCGACCACAATCAAGAACTCGTGCCGCCCAAGCAATCCATGCGGTCTGATAACGTGGATTTCCAGCGCGGGGAGTTGGAGTTCGGGACAACGAACATCTATTTTGATAAATATTCATATCGACTGGAAGTGAAAGAGCGGAAGAAAACGCCGTAGCGTTGATTCTCTGGACTTCAATCCATAGCTTATGCCCGCACGCTCGTAGGCGGGCTTTTTTATTACTACATGCCGGAACTTAACAACATACCTGCTCTACCCGACTTTTTGCTCGTGCCCGCTTCTGCGGGGGCAGGGAAAACGTACGCCTTGACGCAAAGATACCTACGGTTGATCATGACCGAAGGGCTGTCGCACAACAACCTGCGGAACATTCTGGCCGTGACCTTCACGAAAAATGCGGCGAAGGAGATGAAGGAGCGGATCCTTGAAACTCTCAAACGCGCCGCACTCGGCGAGCGTAAAGCAGTGGAAGAACTCCAGCGCATAGTCATAGCGGAAGAAGATGAGGTACAAAGCGTCGCTGCGATGTATGTTGACAAGATTCTGGACGAGTACTCTGATTTTCAAGTACAGACGATTGACAGCTTTATCACGCGCGTGTTGAGGGCGTCCGCGTGGGAATTGGGGCTGCCGCCGCAGTTTGACGTTGAGTTCAACGCAGACGCATTGCTCGCCGAGGCGTTGGAGTTATTCGTCCGCGAGCTTGCAGCCGACCCCGGCAAGCAGGCTCTTCTCGAAGAACTTGTCGACCTCCTCACGGAACAGCGCTCTGGCGATTCCCGATATCTCTGGAACCCGCTTACTATCCTCACCAAAGAACTACGCACCTTGTACCGACAGTTGAGCGTGCAGAGAGGCGAGCCACGCATTGAGGAGCCCGGGACACAACTTCGTGACAAGGCGAACGAGATTCTCTCGCGGTTGAAGATAATCGGGGAATTAACAAAACGACCCGGCTTGAAAGTCTCGAGCAACTACGCGAAGATTCTCGAGCTTGCCCGCGCCGGTAAGTTCGAAGATGTGTTGGGCAGAAAGCTCAGTCAGCCGGTTTACAATAAGCCAAAAGGCGAATACGATGAAAAGGCTGCGGCGCGTATCGGGGAAATTCAGAATGAAATCGTTGAATTTGCGGGAGAGTATTTTGCGTTCAGGTCGCGTACGCAGCAGGCGCCATACTTGCGGGCATATCGAATGATCAGACATGCGGTTGAGCAGGCGAAACGCCGCCGCGAAGCGGTGTATCTCGGAGAAGCAAACCGCGCTCTTGCGCATATGCTTGATGCCAGCATCGTGCCGGAGATTTATTTTTCTCTGGGCGAGCAGATTCATCATTTCTTAATCGACGAGTTTCAAGACACCTCCCCGATCCAATGGGCAGTACTGCGGCCCCTTATCGAGCATTCGCTGGGCGGACGCGGAAGCCTGTTCATTGTGGGCGATACGAAGCAGTCGATTTACACCTTCCGCGGCGCGGATTGGCGCATCATGCGCAACATGATGGAAGAGGAGGAATTTCCCTCCGTAAGCACGCGACGCGAAGAGCTTACGACAAACTGGCGTAGCACTGAGACGCTTGTTGAGTTTACCAAAGACGTGTTTCGCACACGCGTACCGGCGCAACTTCCGGGAGACATCAGCGATTTGAGCGGGCTTGCATCGTACAAGCAGGAAGTACAAGATGAATCGAAAGGGAGGGGGTATGTTGAGGTACATGTAATAGAGGCGCCCGTAACCGACGAAGAAAAAGACCTGCGGCGAGAACATCCCCCGGGACGAGAACATGTTCTCCGAATACTCAACGACTGTCGCGCCAGAGGCTACGGATACGGCGACATCGCCATCCTCACTCCACGGAATACAGATGTGGTAGAAGTCAGCCGCTGGTTGAATGCGGAAGGAATTAAATTCCTTTCGCATTCGAGTCTCGACATCCGTACGCGCAAGACGACGGGCGAGCTTCTTGCATTGCTGCGCTTTTTGGATTCGCCGGTCGATAACCAAGCGTTTGCAACGTTTTTACTGGGGAACATTTTTGGGAACGCGGTACGGCGAGATGGAAAGGCGCAGGATTTCCATGCATTCATTCGGACCGCCCAAACCCGCGGTGAACGAGAAGTATCGCTCTACAGCGCCTTCCGGGAGCAGTACCCAGAGTTGTGGGAAAAGTATTTCGAGCGGCTGTTCGCTTTGGTTGGGTATCTGCCGTTATACGACCTCATTGCCGAGGCGTACCGCGCGTTAGATGTATTTGTCGTTGCGGTAAAAGAAGAAGCAACATTGGTAAAGTTGCTGGAAGTTGTGAAGCAGTTCGAGGACAACGGAAACAACAGCTTGAAAGATTTTCTCCTGTACGCCGAAGATGAGGAGCAAGAGAGCTCAGAGGGCTGGGAAATCGAAACCGCGGAGAGCGAAGACGCGGTGCGCGTGATGACGGTGCACAAAGCGAAGGGGTTGGGGTTCCCTGTTTTGATTACGCTGTTCTATGACCGCGCGCTGAGAGTGCAAAACAGGTTCATCGTAGGAGAGGGCGAACATGTGCGAGTACTTCATGTTACGAAAGATTGGGCGAAACAAAGTGCTGAGGTGGATGAATTCTACAAGCAGGCAGAAGAGCAAGCTCAGGTAGACGACCTCAATAAGCTCTATGTTGCACTCACTCGTGCGCGTGAGGAGATGTACGTATTATGTGTAAAACAAAAGCGGGGAAATCAACCCTCGGCTTTCCTTCCACCAGACGGTTTCACACAAGGCAGCCTCTCTCGCAAGCAACGCAGTCCCGCTAAGAGCGAGAATATGTCGGCAACGCTGTACTTGCACACGCGCGGGCTTTCGCGGGCAACGACACTTGACCCGATTAAACTTCGTGAAACCCGCCGCGGGGAGTTTATTCACAACGTGCTTTCAGAAATTCGTTATATCGAAGCAAGCCTCGAAAAGACGATTGACTCTGCGCTTGACAAACGGAAGAAGGAACTTCGCGGTGAATTGCATACAAACGACGTCGCGAGAGTGATTCGCGATTTTTTGGCAATGCCCGCAATTGGGCAGTACTTCGCTCCTCGCGAGGGCAGGGTCGTACTGAACGAACAGGATGTGGTTGATCGAGCAGGAGCATTGCATCGCATTGACAGGCTGGTCGTCGATGTCGATATGGCGACTGTTCTCGATTACAAAACCGGCGACGAGAAAGCGGAATATGACGAGCAAGTGCGCGAGTATATGGAAATCATCAGGTCAATGTATCCGGGAAAAACGGTGCGGGGATTTTTGCTTTATGTAGACCGGAAAACCGTTCGGGAGGTTGTATGAAAGAATTCGGCGTCCTCTCGCCAGGGCAAGACCTGATTGCGGAAATCATTAACCGTCTTCCCGCAGGAGAACAGAATTTTTCAAATGACCTGATTGTGTTTCCCGGCAAGAGGCCCGCACATTGGCTGAGAAGGCGGCTTGCCGAGAAAGTCGGAAAAAGTTTTATTCCGCCCAGAGTATATTCTATTGAAACATTCATAGAATATCTTCATGACACCATCCTTCGCATCGATAAGTCGAAACTCTCCGATCTCGATGCGGCGGCAATGTTGTTTGATGTCCACCGCGAATTCTCTCAGCGTGTAGGACAAGAATCGTACACGTCGCTGGAAACATTTTTTCCCCTCGGCGCCAAACTTTTTAATGAGTTGGAAAAGGTTATGCTTGCAGAGGTGCCCGGGCGGCGTTTACGCGAAGAGCTCAACGCGGTGCAGTTTCAGAAATTCCATTCTCTTGCAGCGTACTACGAAGCGTTCTACGATGCTCTAGAACAGCGTGGCTATTCCTCCCGCGCAATGATGTACCGCGCGGTAGCCGACAGGATGATGAATATCGATTGGACCGCGTACCGGACAATCGTTCTGGCTGGATTCCATACATTCACCAATACCGAAAAGCGTATCGTTGCACACCTGCGGGATCAAGACAACACTGTTTTGCTGTTCCAAAACGGCGTCGGCTTGCAGAGGCAACTGCAATCAATCGGACTTGTTCTTGAAGAAGAGCCGGAACAGCCCGCTGCTCCTGAATTTGAATTCGTCAAAGCGCAGGATCTGCACGGGCAGGTTTTTGCGCTTGCCGCGCGGTTAAAGGAGCAGTCAGAAACTGTTGGCTCGATCGACGAGTGGACGGCAGTCGTGCTCCCCTCGTCGGAGGCGTTGTTCCCCACATTGCATTTTGCGTTGTCGTTGCTGCCCGAAGGGTCGTACAACATTGCGCTCCAGTATCCGCTTTCGCGCACACCGGTATTCGGCTTTCTGAATACCGCAATGGACTTCGTCGCGTCCGCGCAGAACGGCAGGTATTCTGCCGCGGCATATCTGAAATTTGTCCTGCACCCCTACACGAAGAATATCCGCTTCGGCCAAAGCGCGGAGGTCACGCGTATGATGTTCCATGCGTTGGAAGATCATATAGCCCGACACTATGCCAAGGCTCTTATCAGCCTGGAAGAATTGGAAGGCGATGGGAAACTGTTTGAAGTTATCGAACGACGTTTGCGCGGAGCAGGAGAACAGGCATCAAAGGACGAACTGAGCGCACACCTTGTGGCCATTCACGGCCATACGGTACGAAAACTGGAAAGCTTCAGCACAGTGCAGGAGCTTGCCGCCTGTACGATGGAAGTGCTGGAATATATTGCGGCGCACAGCACGGCGAATTTGCATCCATACTTCCGCCCCTACGCGCAGAAGATGATGGAGCTGCTGGACGGCGTGCGGACGTCAATGCTTGCCGGCCACACGTTGACAGATACGCAAGCAGCCTTCGCGTTTCTACGGAAATATCTCAGCGCAGAGACGATGCCGTTCTCCGGCACACCACTCAAGGGCATGCAAGTGCTGGGCTTACTCGAGACGCGCAACCTGCAATTCGATACGCTGTATATACTCGACGCGACCGACGATATTGTTCCCGGCAAGCCCGGGCAAGACATGCTCCTGCCTCAGCCATTGCGCACGAGGCTTGGCTTGGAAACATCGCGAGATGCCGAGCGGCTGTCCGAATACTATTTTACGCTCGCTGTTCGCAGCGCGAAGCGGGTGGTGGTGCTCTATTCCGAATCGAATGACCGCGAGAAAAGCCGTTTCGTGCAGAAGTTCCTCTGGCAGCTTCAGCAGCAGGAAGGCAAGCTTGAAGCAGGCGAGTACGAGCAACACGTGAAGTACCGTGCACATCTTGCAAACGAACGCCCCGGCCTGATGACGAAAACGGAAGAGGTGACGAACGCTCTCCGTTCCGCACCGTTTAGCGCCCACGCACTGGACACGTACCGCGCCTGTCAGTTGCGATTTTACTATCAGTATGTTCTTCGACTTGCCGAGCGGGAGGAAATAACGGACGAACTTGAAGCGACAGACGTCGGCAAGCTTGTTCATGCCATCCTGAAGGAGTACTTTGAGCCGCTCATCGGCAAGCAATTGAAGCAGAACGATTTTGACAGAAATCGACTCGAACAGGTGGTTCAAGCGTGTTTTGAGAACACGTTTGGTAAAGAAATAACAGGCGCCGTTCAACTCTTGCGGCGTCAGGTTATGCGCCAGCTTGAGCAAGTGCTGGAACAACATCAAGTGCCGCTCGCTGCACGCGAGGCGTTGACCGTACAAAGCACCGAGCAAAAGGTTCAGGTCGAGTATAAAGGCTATCAGTTTACCGGCGTTATTGACCGCATCGAAAAGCGAGGGGAGAAAATTTATATCGTCGATTATAAAACCGATGCGGACGAAAAGTCGTTTGTCATCAGATTAGACAAACTTGACTCCCGCGACCCGGCAACATGGCGCGCGGCAGTGCCGACGTTCCAGCTCGCGCTGTATATGCTGTTGTATTCGCGAGCAACAAATGCAAAACTCTCCTCGCTTGAGCCGGTTTATTTATTTTTGGGGAAGAACGCCATTGATGAAAAGATAGAATATGGCATTGGCGGCGGTGAAGCAACAGCTGAGGATGTGTTTGCCGCCGTTGAACCGTTGATGATGGAGACGATAGGTGAAATACTCAACCCAGCAATTCCGTTTACACCAACACCTGAGTTGGAAAAAGAATGCCCGCGCTGTCCGTTTAACACAATTTGCGGAACACAATGGGTTCAGGGATGGGGTGGGGGTTGAAAAAACTTTATTAGCTCGCATTAGAACCTGCCTGCCGGCAGGCAGGTCTGTCCCCCAAACGGGGAATTTCCGTCCCTAGCGTAGAAAACAGTTGAGGTATCTAACACCCCTTGTCAGGAAGCTCAAATCAAGAAAATACTGATTTTGAAGGGATTTTGGTTAATTTTTCATATATTAAGGTTGGTCAGTATTGTAAGCTGTGTCACAGCGAAATCGGGGTTTTTTCAACAAATAACACGAACTTTTCTCTCGTGGAATTGTAATTTCTACAACCCCGACGTTGTATTATTGCGCGAGTAATTCAGTGGTAGAATGCCAGCTTCCCAAGCTGGACGTCGCGGGTTCGAGTCCCGTCTCGCGCTCTCCCCTGTAGCATGTTGTAGAGCATTGAATGGGGTGCACCGTACCTCAACTGAGATTGTTGATGGGAGCTTCATGAAGGCCGCATTCTTTTCCCTATTATTGTTCCTTGTACCTGCTCAGCTCGCCGCGCAAGGTGGGCTCGAGCTATTATCACCTGAGAACGGTGCAACGGGTGTGTCTGTCAATCCCACCACCTTTACCTGGAATGCATTGGGGGCTTCAGCATTTACGCTGGAAGTTTCTAAAGATCAAGAATTCTCCTCTCTAGTTGCAAACATTACGGACCTTAACGTCAAATCGAAGCAAGTATTTGACTTGGAATACAACACAGTGTATTACTGGCGCGTAGGGCTATTACACGGGGCTGCACCAGGTCTTTCCGAAGTTAGAAGTTTTACAACCATCGTTGCAGCTCCTGCCGTACCGCTGTTAGATTTTCCTGCCAATGGTGAGACCGGTGTTTCTACTTCCTTGACGCTCAGTTGGGACAGCGTTAGCACTGCGGCGTCATACCATGTCCAAATATCGACCGATGAGGAATTTTCAAATCTCGTAGTCGACGAAGCAGGTGTAACGGATACGAAACTTGATGTCCCTGGTCTGGAGAATGGCACGCTGTACTACTGGAGGGTTTCCGCGACAAACGTTGGCGGTACAAGCATATTCTCGACTGTGCAAAACTTCACGACGATCATTACCGCACCGCTCGCTCCGTTATTGGCGTTGCCCCTCGATGGTGCTACGGATGTTCCAGTTGCCGCGGAGTTAAGTTGGAATGCGTCGTTGACGGCAGATTCTTATCGATTACAGGTTGCGACCGATTCGATTTTTTCCTCGCCGATTTTTGACCAAAGCGAGCTTACTGGCACGTCACAGGTTGTCTCAGAACTTGCAAACAACACTAAGTATTTCTGGCGCGTGAGCGCGACAAATGTTGGCGGGACAAGTTTGTTCTCAACCGTGCAAAACTTTACGACGGTTATCGCCGCGCCACTCGCTCCGTTATTGGCGTTGCCCCTTGATGGTGCTACGGATGTTCCAGTTGCCGCGGAATTAAGTTGGAATGCATCATTGACGGCAGATTCTTATAGGCTACAGGTTTCTGCCAATTCCGATCTATCTTCGCCGGTGTTTGACCAAAGCGGATTAACGGATACTTCGCAGGTTGTTCCCGGGCTCGCGAACAACACCAAATATTTCTGGCTTGTCAGTGCGACGAACGTTGGCGGCACAAGCGTGTTTTCCACTGTTCAAAGTTTTACGACAATTGTTGCAGCGCCTATTGCCCCATTGCTTGCGTCACCAGCGGATGAGGCGACGGATATTTCTCTGACTCCAACGCTGAGCTGGAGTGGCGTCGATGGCGCAGAGTCGTATCGTGTTCAGGTATCGACGGATGCAGATTTCGGAGTGCTTGTTGCAGATCTCAACAATATTACCACAACAGAAACCCAAGTCGGCGGTCTTATAAATAGCACCCAGTACTACTGGAGGGTCTCTGCTATAAACGTCGGCGGCATGAGTGCGTTTTCAGAAATCAACAGTTTCACAACAATTATAACCGCACCGCTTGCTCCGTTGCTCGCTCTTCCTGTCGATGGCGCTACGGATGTTCCGGTCGCCGCAGAGTTAAGCTGGAATACGTCCTTAACTGCCGACTCATACCGACTACAGGTTGCGACTGACCTCGGTTTTACCTCATTGGTGTTTGACCAGAGCGGATTGACGGATACGTTGCAGATAATTCCCGGGCTTGTAAACAATACAGTATACTACTGGCGTGTTAGGGCAACGAATGTCGGCGGAACAAGCGTGTTTTCTACGGTACAAAGTTTCACAACGATTATAGCTCCACCACTTCCGCCATTGTTGGCTTTACCGGCCGATGGGGCAACAGACGTTCTTATCGATGCCGCGTTAACCTGGAGCACTTCATTGACGGTGGACTCGTATCGGCTGCAAGTCTCAACCGATTTCGATTTTACTTCAACGGTGTTCGATAAAAGCGGGTTGACAGATACATCGCATTCGGTCCCAGGGCTAACGAACAATACACAGTATTACTGGCGCGTGAGCGCGACAAACCTCGGCGGGACAAGCCTATTCTCAATTGCTCGAAGCTTTACAACGATTATCGCGGCACCGTTGGCTCCAGTGCTTGTAACGCCGGTGGATGGAGCTACGGATATTTCCACAGAAGTTGAGTTCTTCTGGAGCCCATTGTCGCCGTCGGATTCATATAGATTGCAAATTGCTACTGATTCCACTTTTTCTTCGCCGGTGCACGACCAAGAAGGGTTGATGGATTCAGTAGTAGTAGTTGACAGCTTGGAACACGGCACGCTCTATTATTGGCGTGTCAACGCCACAAACTTCAGTGGAACAAGTTTGTTCTCCACCGTACACAGTTTTACGACGATTATTGCAACGCCACTTGCACCATTGTTAACGTGGCCAGATGATGGAGCGGTGGATGTTCCCCTTGCGACAACGCTGATGTGGAATGGTACAAACGGGGCGGAATCATACCATGTACAGTTGTCGACTGATTCAGGATTTTCTAACTTCGTTGTAGACCAGGGTGGTATTACCGAAACGACGTTGGCGGTTTCGGGCCTCGATATACGCACTAAGTACTATTGGAGAGTCAGCGCCACAAATGCAGGTGGGACTAGTCAGTACTCAAACGCACAAAACTTTACAACGGTCTTTCTCGTGGCAGGTGGTTGGCAATTAGCCTTACCTCTGGCGGGTGCAATGGATGTTTCCCTTACTCCAACGCTCAGTTGGGACAGTTTGAGTTATGCTGAATGGTATCTAGTAGAAGTATCGACGGATTCGAATTTCTCGGAATTGGTTATAAACCAGCCAAATATCACTGAGACAGAAATTCAACTTGACGGGCTTCTCAATAACACGTCATATTACTGGAGAGTTGCTGCAGTGTTTAGTTACAGTATGAGTGAAGTTGTTGTATATTCGGAGGAAAGGAGCTTCACAACCATCGCAGCGCCAACATCGGTTGAACGTTTGAATAACGGAATTCCAGAAACGTTTGCGCTCCAACAGAATTTCCCCAACCCATTCAATCCGCAGACGACCATCCAGTTCTCCGTGGCGAAAGAAAGCCGCGTGACGCTTGCCATCTTCAACATGCTGGGCGCAACAGTTGAAGTGTTGGCAGACCAGACGTTCGCTCCGGGGAATTATCAAGTACAATGGACTCCTGAGAATCTGCCAAGCGGGGTGTATTTTTACAGGCTCCGTACCGCAGATTTTACCCGCACACGTAAGCTTCTACTGTTGCGCTAAGCGCATCTCTTCTGTATATTCTTCACTCGCTTTGTTCTAAAACCGGTAAGGAGGATTCCATGCGAACCGCCCTGTTACTGCTTGTTGTCGCTATAGTATCATGTCTTGCCGTTGCACAAGACATTCCGTTATTTACAAATGATTTTCCGCCGGAAGAATTCGCCCAGCGCCGAGCACGAATCTACGATGCCATCGGTCCGAATGCGATTGCCGTGATGCAAGGCGCGCCAAGCCCGCAGGGGTAT
Organism: Ignavibacteriota bacterium; assembly: GCA_022616555.1. GTDB lineage: Bacteria > Bacteroidota > Ignavibacteria > UBA10030 > UBA10030 > JAKEEG01. The sequence continues at coordinate 72,359 of JAKEEG010000066.1, forward strand.
GTCCGGTTTCGGCAGTACAATGAGTTTTATTATGTCTGCGGTGTGGAAGTGCCGCATGCGTACATCCTTTTGAATGGGCAACAGAAGCGAGCGACAATCTTTCTTCCGCACCGCAACCCGGGCAGGGAGCGCTCCGAAGGAAAATTGCTTTCCGCAGAAGATGTCGACCTTGTGAAGCAACTTACGGGTGTAGAAGATGTTGCTCCCACGGACTTGCTTGCAGAACATTTAGTGCGGTACGCTCGCTCATCCGGAATCAAGACGCTCTACACTCCCTTTGCGCCGCCGGAGGGATTTGCAACCAGCCGCGACCTCGCCATGCGTTACAATGCGGATATTGCCTCCGACCCGTTCGACGGAAGTACTTCACGTGAGGGACATTTTATCGCGCTGCTCAAAGAGCGCTTCCCGATGTTTGAGGTGAAAGATTTAAGTCCCGCGTTAGATGAACTGCGGCTTATCAAGAGCCCGCGCGAGCTTGCTCTCATCCGCAAGGCAACGCGGCTTGGCGGCTTGGCGCTGATTGAGGGTATGCGCTCCACCCAGCCCGGCATTATGGAATACGAGCTTGACGCGATGGCAAAGTACGTCTATTATCGAAATGGTGCTCAGGGAGAAGCGTATTACTCATTGATTGCTTCGGGACCCAACTCGCTGATCGGACACTACAATGCGGGCAGGCGGATGATGAAGGATGGCGACTGGCTGCTGTTCGATTTTTCGCCGGACGTTGGGTACTACATGAGCGATGTGACGCGCGTGTGGCCAGTGAACGGTACGTTCACTCCAGAGCAGCGAGAGCTGTATAATTTTTATCTCGCCTGCTACAAGGCGATTTTGAAAGCCATTCGCCCGAACGTGACGGCTCAGGTAATCAAACAAGGAGTTGTAGCAGAGATGGAACAAATTTTGGCAAAGACGAAGTTCTCGAAGCAGCTCTACACGGATGCAGCTACGCGCTTTGTTGCCAATTACAAACGAGGTGCTGAGAGTCCCAATACGACAATGGGACACTGGACCGGCATGGCAACGCATGATGTAGGACAGTACTGGGGACCGCTTAAGCCCGGCATGGTGTTTACGATTGAGCCATCGTTGGTTGTGCGCGAGGAAAATATCAACATCCGACTCGAAGACCTGATTATCGTAACTGAGACGGGAAGCGAGAACGCGTCGGCATTCATCCCGATGGAGATTGAGGAGATCGAAAAGGTGATGAAAGAGGAAGGAATGGTGCAAAAATATCCGAGGGATAGTGGAAAGTAGCGCTTTCCGTTGAGGTTGGGCGGGATTTTTGCTATATTGATGTATAGGACGCTTAGCTCAGCTGGTTCAGAGCGCCGCCCTTACAAGGCGGAGGTCGTAGGTTCGATCCCTACAGCGTCCACAGGAGAGCGCCGCCCTTATCCCGCTAGAAATCAGCGGGATTCTCAAAACAGCAACCACTCGCACAAAGCGCTCGTGGGCAGTTTTGGAACAAGGCGGAGGTCGCCCCGCAACGGCGGGGCAGCGTCCACGAAAAAAGTGAAACAATCGATTCTTCATGTAGCCTTGGTCGTAAGAGATTATGACGAGGCTATTGAATTTTATACGAAGAAACTCCGGTTCAGCTTGATTGAAGATACCTATCAGCCTGAACAAGACAAGCGTTGGGTAGTTGTTTCCCCTCCCGGCTCTTCGGGAACTACGCTCTTGTTAGCCAGGGCGTCAAAGCCCGAACAGGAATCATTCATTGGTAACCAGTCTGGCGGCAGGGTATTTCTGTTTCTTCAAACAGATGATTTCTGGAGAGATTATCGGGAGATGATTTCAAGAGGAATCAAGTTTGTGAGAGAGCCCAAGGAACAACCCTACGGCACCGTGGCAGTCTTTGAAGATTTATATGGGAATCTTTGGGATTTAATCGAGCTAAAGAAAGCATAAACTAATCGGGCCTGAAAGGGGTCCTTTGGGGTAACAGAACTCTATAAAATAGCACCGTCAATGGCAGTAGTAATTTTTTTTCTCGGGCACTGGTTTACTTCTCTGTTTTGTCAAACATTTTTTCTTCACCGTTACTGCGCTCACCGGATGTTCTCGATGTCAAAATTCTGGGAGCGCTTTTTCTATTTTATGACGTTTGTTACGCAGGGGGCGTCGTTCTTAAATCCCCGCGCGTACGCGATTATGCACCGGATGCATCACGCGTACAGCGACACGGAAAAAGACCCGCACTCGCCGCATTATTTTCGCAGCATGTTTAAGATGATGTGGAGGACGAAGGAAGTGTATCTGAACATCCTGCTTGGGAGGGTGGACGTAGAAGCAAGTTTCGAGAAAAATTGTACGGAATGGAAAACTTTCGACCGCATCGTGCACCCGTGGCCCGTCCGCGCGGCGATCATCGTGCTGTACGTCTTATTCTATGTGCAATTTGCAACGGCGTGGTGGCTGTGGATCCTGCTTCCCTTGCACTTTATTATGGGACCTATTCACGGCGCTATTGTGAATTGGTTCGGGCACAAGGTTGGATATGTGAACTTCGACGATACCGGCGACCTTTCGAAAAACACCCTCCCGTTGGATTTCGTGACGATGGGCGAGCTTTTTCAGAACAATCACCACAAATTCCCGCACAGCATGAACTTTGCGAAGAAGGTGTTTGAATTCGATCCGACGTTCCCAATTATCAAAGTGTTGGGGTGGCTGGGTGTGATCAAGTTTTCGAAGTATTAACCTAATCCAAAGGCGTCTCGCCGAGGATTGTTGGACAAAAAAACGCTCGGCGGGGACGCCTTCGCGTTAGTCTTTAATAGTACATCTACCCCAAAAATTTCCTCAAGTTTGCTGCGTGGAGCAAAGGTTCGCTCAAATCTTCTGTCTTCGAACTTTTCACTGAGCGAGCGATTCCGTCGGTAATCGCCTTGTGTGCTATGTCCGCCTCGTAATTTAGCCCAAATTTATCCAACTGAGCGGCAAGGGCTTTCGGAGCAAAACCCGATTCAGGGTTGAAATAGCGCAGAGAATCGCGTAGGTCGTCTTCAAAATTCACATACACGTTTTTGAGAAAGCGGACATCGTCCTCCGTTAACGCGTTCAAACCCAACAGTTCAGGCGGCATTCCAAGGGAATACATGGCAGCAGTAAAAGTAATCGCCCGCGGCAGCGTTACGCCCTCGACGTTGCGGGAATACCCGAACAACCCGATATGGAGTTTCCTCTTCCTCCTGCCGGGCACGAACTTGGCGACCTTGTTGATGGCAGGAGCTAGCTCGAAAATCTGTCGTTGAAACTCCTGCGAGTACTTGTTCATTATTTCGACGCACCGGTCGGCGTCTATTTCCGGGGCGGGATGTTTTTCCCGCATGCGCAGTTTTTGGATTGCCTCTCGCACCGTATCGGGCGGATTGTCGTACTTAAACGCCGACTGCACGGTAAACGTATGAACGCTGGGGTATTCCGCAATCACACGGTCAACTGTTTGCGGACGAAGGTTGCCGCGAAACGGTGCCGAACCCACGCCGATGATCGGATAAATCTCGACGCCGATATTTGCCGAAAGCTCGTGCAAGCGCCTGAATGCAATTTTATTCAGCAACACAGCGCTGATAAGCCCGTAGTTCATCGCGGGGTCCGACCGGGCGAAAAATACGCGCTGGTGTTTGATGCTTTTATCTTTGAGAAATTCCTTCGTAATCGTATCAGCGCTGAGAATTTGCTCGCGGCTTTCAAAAAGCGGAATAACATTAATGCTTTCCGGTTTAAAGCTGCCGATCCATTCCGCGATGGTAATATCGTTCATGCCGAGCAATTTGTGTTGCTTGCCCACCACGACGTCGCAATAGTAGCGATAAATTCTGTTCAGATCTTGTGACGACGAGGTCATGGGGAGAATGACTTCGAACACCGGAGGCGTATCGTCTTGGTAGAATAATTTTGCGGCGTCGAATGACCGTGGAATGCTCTCGAGCGTCTCAAGCAAAATTTTCGCTTCGTCTTTCTCCACAGTCGGGTTGGGGACACGCAGCGTCATGCGGAATTCCTTTCCCAACCGGTGCTCGCGAAAAAACGAATCGTATTTTGTTAATAATTTTTTGACGACGAAGTTATCGACTTCCTTGCCCTCGCAGTCCCACATCTGTTCGTCGCAGCCGAGATGGGAAAAAGCGTAGTACGCCTCCTGGATTTCGTCTTCGCCGCCTAATTCCGAATTCTCGCAAAAAAACGGGAGCTGCACGTTATCCGGGTGCTGTGTGCTCATGCATGTGGGAATGTTGGTCATAGTGAGTGCGTAACCGCTCGCGGGCATACGCGTGCTTTCGCATGCATTGCGCGCGGCAGTATGATGTTATGAATAATTATGGACAATGACGAAGCACTCTGGAAGGACAAATTCTTGTGGTAATTCAAGGATTTGTATCCACTTCACGCCTTCCTCACCACATGTCGAACGTGCTATCTCCCGATGTTTTCGGGAAAGGAAGGATTCAGTCGTGTCTGTTCACGTCGCGGTAGCGACTGGTGAGTGTACCGAAACAATGTTTTCTGTAACAACAATAAAGAAAAATTATGAAGGATTCAAGAGATGAGAAAATTAAGTAGCGACGCTTTCTAAATTTTAGGACTGTGCCAACAGTCATCACACGCGGACGATACTGTATGCGCGCTTTCCGTTTTTTTCTTCCTTAATCTCGAACTCCACTCTATCGCCTTGCAACAACATGTCTCGAAAACCCGAGTTCTTCACGTTGCTTTTATGAAAAAAAACATCTTCTCCGGATTCAGCGGTAATAAACCCAAACCCTTTAATACTATTATAAAATTTTACAATCCCGTTAGCCATGCTCGCTCCTTTCGACTATCCTCAGCCAAACAAGAAATACAAACCCCGATCCCTTCCTGACGGCGAGACCGGGGCTTCCGAAGTATTCGGTTGACGAGACGTTAGATTTTCTTAACGTTCTTCGCTTGTAACCCTTTCGGACCCTTCTCGACTTCAAACTGCACGCGGTCTCCTTCGTTCAATGTTTTGTAACCATCGCCGAGAATCGCTTTGAAATGCACAAACACATCTTCTCCGCCAGCACGGGCAATGAACCCGTAACCCTTGGCAGAGTTAAACCATTTAACCGTACCCTCTTCCATGAATCCCTCCTGAACAAAAGGTGTTAGATTGTTGATTGTATTGCCGCAGACAGGGATCCCTGAAACAGAGCAGACGATCTCGACTGTTGCAGGCCTGCGCGTACACGTGCGCCCGGCAGGCAGGCTTAATCGTACGAAATATCTCGATGAATGACAAATGAAATCGCGTACTTTTATCGCAAAACCAGAAAAATAGCTGAAAATCAAGCAATGGAAGCGGTAGAAAACGGTTGGTATTTTCAACATGGACACATATCTTCTTGGGGGCGTTTATCTGGATAAAACGAACCCCAGAACTGCTCGGCAGTCAGCATTTTCCCGTTCTTCTCACGCCATGCCGCACAAACAATACATACTTGAAATGCGAGGTATCCGCAAACGCTTCGGAGCGACGCTTGCTCTTGATGGCGTTGATGTTCGCGTGCAGTCGGGAGAAGTCCTGGCTCTCGTTGGTGAAAACGGAGCCGGCAAGAGTACACTGATGAAAGTGCTCTCCGGCGTTATCCAGCCCGACGCGGGCGAAATGCTCCTTGCTGGTGCATCCTACACGCCGCGTCATCCGCACGAAGCGCGCACCGCAGGCGTAGCGATGGTATACCAGGAACTTTCCCTTGCGCCGCATCTTTCAGTAGCGGAGAACATCCTGCTCGGCATGGAGCCCGCACGGTGGGGATTTCTTCAACGCACGGGAATGCACCGCCTAGCTTCAGAAGCTCTTGTTCAGTTAGGCCATTCCGATATTCGGCCGGATGCGAGTGTACGGTCGTTATCTATTGCCGAGTGTCAACTCGTAGAAATCGCGCGCGCTCTTGCTGTCGGTTGCCGCGTACTCGTTCTTGACGAACCGACAAGCAGTCTCACCGGTTCTGATATCGAGCGGCTCTTTGAACTTGTCCGCCGCCTTAAAAAACAAGGCAATGCCGTCATTTATATATCCCATGTGTTGGAAGAAGTTAAACAGATTTCCGACCGCTTTATTGTGTTGCGGGATGGAAAAACGGTGGGAGAAGGAAGAACAAAATCGACATCGGCAAAAAAAATTGTTGCCATGATGGTGGGGCGGGAGGTTGATGATTTTTACCCGTGTTCAAAGCGCAAGACAGGAGATGTCGTGCTTGCTATACAAAATGTTGCGGGAGTGATCAAACCGGTTTCCGCTACGTTCAAGCTCCACCGCGGCGAAGTTCTCGGCATTGCTGGGTTAATCGGTGCGGGGAGGTCTGAGTTGATGCGAATGATTTTTGGGCTAGATGCGGTACGCCGGGGTGAAGTCCGCGTCGGCACTTACTTTGGACCCGCTTCTCCGGTGCTTCGGTGGAAGCAAGGTATGGGAATGGTGAGCGAGGATCGAAAGAATGAGGGGCTCGCTGTTTCTTTGTCCGTTTCTGACAATCTAACGCTTTCGCGTTTAGACGGCTTTGGACTGTTTGGAACAGTCCTTCCTTCACGTCAAGATCAAGCCGCGCTGACGTGGGTTCAGCGATTGAATATTAAGTTGCAAAATCTTCGACAAGCGGTCGGTTCTCTCTCCGGAGGCAACCAGCAAAAGGTTGCCATCGCTCGTTTATTGCATCACGACGTCGATGTGTTCCTGCTTGATGAACCCACGCGCGGAATCGATGTCGGCTCAAAGGCGGAAATTTATAAACTGATTGATGAGCTTGCCTCGCGCGGAAAAGCGATTCTCTTGGTCAGCAGTTACCTTCCCGAGCTGCTCGGCGTGTGCGACCGCATCGCCATGATGAGGCGGGGCGAGTTGAACCCCGCGCGTCCCGTGCGTCAAGTCAATGAGCACACTCTGATGATGGAAGCTACGGGAGCTGAATGAGGATGAAAATGAAAAACGCGCTCAAAAAGCTTGGGCCGCTCACGGGACTGGTCTTTGTGTTTACGCTGTTTTCCATTCTGCGTCCCGAGACATTTCCCACGGCCAATAATATCCAGCTTATGCTGCTCCAGACCGCTGTAGTCGGTATTGCTGCGCTCGGTATGACGATTGTCATAATTAGCGGCGGCATTGACCTTTCTGTCGGCTCTGTGATCGCGTTGAGCACTGTGGTGATCGCTCTGTTCATGAACGCCGGAGCTTCGCCGTTCGTTGCCGCTCTTGGCGGCGTTGCAGTAGGAGCGCTCTGCGGGGCATTGATCGGCGCGTTTATCACCCGTCTGCGGCTGGCGCCGTTTATTGTAACGCTCGCGATGTGGGGCGCGTTGCGCGGCGCGGCAAAGGGGCTATCCGACGAGCAGGTGATTCTTGCCCCCGATAGCTGGCTGAACCGTTTGCTCAATGTTTTGACAGAATCGCAGCAGTGGATGTTGTTGCCTCCCGGCGTCTGGCTGATGGTGGTGCTCGCCCTACTGGTTGGGGGATTTCTACGCTACACGCAGCTTGGCAGGCATATATTCGCCGTCGGCTCGAACGAGCAGACTGCCCGGCTCTGCGGCATCTCAGTCGAGAAAACGAAAATGAGCGTGTATATTCTCGGCTCCAGTTTTGCCGCTCTCGCCGGGGTGTTGCAGTTTTCCTATCTCACGGTAGGCGACCCGACGACGGCGACTGGTTTGGAGCTGGACGTGATTGCGGCAGTTGTCATCGGCGGCGCAAGCCTCGCCGGTGGGGAAGGCAAAGTGTTGGGCAGCCTCGTCGGCGCCTTGATAATGACCGTTGTTGCCAACGGCAGCACAAAAATGGAGATGCCGAACTGGGTGCAGGAGATTGTCACGGGCTGCATTATTATTGTCGCCGTTGTGCTCGACCGTTACAGACACAGGCGGACGGAATAACGCTTCAAGATCTCACCACGAACACGTAGAAAAGCTGTATTTTAAGCCGTTTCTGACGCATACCTATTTCTCCTCACCCCAACTCAATTCTACAACCCACTTGGAAATTCCCCAAACGGGCTTGGATTTTTCCCACATCCGTAGAGTAGTACTCGCATAGGGTTAGGGGTTAATCCCCTCTCTAATGCGAGCTAATGCACGATAATGGAATGAGGGAATACTGGAGTGTTGGAATAGAAGCGCCATTTCATATATTCCGAAATTCCGCTACTCCTTTATGCCTCCCGCAGGCAATTCTCATTTCTGCAATAACTCATACTTCCATAATTCCGGCTTTGGGTGAGCACAAAAGGCGATATCAAACTTTATTTTTTCATACTCTGTGAAGGTTTTAGTTGAGCGGGAAGGAAGGGCTGTAACAATTATCACAGTGCACGAAAGAAAGAAAGCTTATATTTGATTATATTCAGCGAGGAGGAATATATGATGAAACTCTTCTTGCATTTTTCTTTGTTCTCGAGTGTGTTTTTCTTTACCGCGATAGTATATGGCCAGAACAAATACGTTGGTGTCAGAGCATGTCGGCCCTGTCACGCAACAGCGAAACAAGGTGAGCAGTTTCCAATTTGGCAAAAGAGTGCTCATGCTCGGGCGTACACAACATTAACTACGTCGAAAGCAGATGAAATCGCAAAGGGTATAGGTTTCTCAGTTCCGGCGGTTGAAGTTGTAGATTGTCTTACCTGCCATACAGTACTAGCGGATACTAAACTTCTCGAAAAGACCTTCAGTGTCCAAGATGGTGTGCAGTGTGAAACCTGTCATGGCGCAGGCTCGGCATATAAAAGTATGAGCATTATGAAAGATCATGCAAAATCGGTTGCTGCCGGCATGATCGAATACATAGATGAAGCCGCAATCGAAAAACAATGTCGTTCTTGCCACAACGAAAAAAGTCCGACCTATAAGGAATTCAAATTCAAAGAGTCGTGGGAAAAAATTAAACACCCCGTTCCGAAGAGTGGGTAAAGTGATGGGGAAAATGTCGAATTCGCTTCACTTCGTAGTCGACGAGAAATAAGCTGGCAACCTAATATAAATTCTAAAAGTCCCTGAGTAAAATGACCACTGCTGGGACGCGAAAAAACCACTTCGACGGAAAAGATCGTATTGAATTGTGTTCACATTAGGCTTTCCCCCATACTATCATAACCTCCGATGAAATTCTTCTTTACAGTTAGGATTACTGTTCCCCTACTTCTTATTCCGTTCCTTCTTCTCGCACAGAGCGAGCAACGGACTTTTCAGGGCGTTCCGGTTCGTGGATTCGTTATTGACCATTGGGGAATGAACCAGGGCTTGCCGCAGAATTCCGTGAACTCAATCTGTCAGACGTGGGACGGCTACCTCTGGCTGGCGACTTATGGCGGGTTGGTTCGATTTGATGGTGTGCAATTCACTGTGTTCGACCGTTTCAATACGCCCGGAATGAAAGCCGATCGGTGCACTGGGCTCTACGAAGACACACAAGGTCGCCTCTGGATCGGTACTGAAAGCGGGCTCATCCTTTACGCAGGCGGCACGTTCAAAACATATCTTAGCGAGGATGGATTGCCATCCGATCTTATAACAAAAGTTATAGAAGATCACCGCGGAGTAGTGTGGGCTCTGACAGGTGGGTTGCCGGCGTACTTTCGCGATGACCGATTCTATACAATCAACCCTGTTCGATCCGGACGCGGGATGGAACAAATGCTGCTTGACAACAATTCATTTTTGACGTGGGGAAAATCCCGAGTTTTTGCCATCAAGGGTGACTCCGCGTTTGTTGTTATGGAACCAAAGGACTTTGAACGTCTGGGAGGTGATCTCCGCGACATTATAAGGGATAAGGAAGGCGCTGTTTGGGTCGCTCTCAGCCCCGGTGGAGTTCTTCGATTTACCCCGGGCAGGCTCAAGCGATTTCGGACGGAAAACGGTTTGGCTTCACGCTATGCGCACAGGCTTTTCCTCGAATCGAATGGCGATGTCTGGGTAGCGACTTACGAGGGCATTTCTGTTATCTCTAAAGATTCAGTCATCTCCATAACACGAGCTGACGGGCTGGTGGACGGCCAAGTGAATACCATCACCAAAGATCGGGAGGGAAATATCTGGGTGGGAATGCCAACAGGAGGCCTTCACCGGTTACGAAGAGGGCTCTTCAAGGTGCTTGCCAAAGAGCAAGGACTCTCGACGGAAGCAATTCTTTCCCTCTGTCAGCGGCGAGACGGCTCCCTGTTGGTTGGAACAAGCTGTGGCGGGATGTACGAGATCTGGAACGGCAAGGTGGAATTCTCGGCTCTCAACAGACTGACGACGAATATGTGCAATTGGTCAGTGTTCGAGGATAGTAAGGGACGGATCTGGCTTGATGCCTCAGGTCTGGTTCTGATCGAGCGGAACAAAACAAAGACATTCGATACAATAAACGAAAGGGTATTTGCTCTTTACGAAGACAGGAAGAAGCGCATGTGGGCTGGAACAGCCAATGGACTATTCTATCTGGCTGAAGAGAAGGGCCAGCAATGGAAGAGAATCGAAGGCCTCTCCAACAATGACGTTCGGGCTCTTCATGAAGATAGCCGTGGTAACCTCTGGGTCGGAACTGTGGCAGGGCTCAATAAGCTGGCCGGTGATTCGATTATTTCATTCACAGCGATTCCCGGCCTCGCGAGCCACTATTTCCGGTCGATTCACGAAAGTGAAGACGGGACGCTCTGGTTTGGAAGCTACGGCGGCGGCATCGTTCGGTTGAAGAACGGTCGCTTCTCCGTTATAACGACCCGGGAAGGCCTGTTTGATAACATCGTCTCGCACATTGTTGAAGACCAGTTTGGCGGTTTTTGGATAGGATGCAATCGCGGTATCTTCCGCACATCGCGCCGAATGCTAGACGATCTGGCCGACGGGAAACTTCAAAGGATTACGGTGCAGTCGTTTGACAAAGCAGATGGCTTGAGGAACGTAGAGACGAACGGCGGGTTTCAACCAAATGCGATCCGCATAGCAGACGGAAGGATTCTCTTCCCGACCATTGAAGGCATTGCGATCGTCGACCCTCGCGATCTTCAGACGAACTCCCTCGTTCCGAATGTTGTCATCGAAAAAGTGTACACACGCGCTGGTGCATTTCACCCAGATTCCCTCCCTGAAATCGAGCATGAGGATGCGACCCTTGAAATACAGTATACGGCGCTCAGCTTTGTCAATCCCCAAAAGGTTTTCTTCAAACATAAATTGGAAGGGGAAGATGGTTGGTCGGAGACACGCACACTACGGTCAGCCTTTTACACAAGCTTATCTCCGGGCACGCATACGTTTCAGGTTGTTGCTCGCAACAACGACGGCGTTTGGAATGAGGAGGGTGCGACAGTCAAGCTTGTCATTTTACCGCCATATTGGATGACCTGGTGGTTCCGTACTGGGGTAGCTCTCACCATCCTTTCGATCAGCGTATTGCTCGTCAACCTGAGGTTTCGTTCCCTTAAACAGAAAACAATCCGCCAGGAGGAAATCTCACAGCGTCTCATTGAAACTCAGGAACAGGAACGAACACGCATCGCACGGGAGATGCACGACAGTTTAGGGCAAGAGCTCCTTCTCGTCAAGAACCGAGCACAAATGGGGGCGCAGAGTGATGATCCAAAGGCACGTCGTCAGTTTGAGCAGATCTCGTCCTTGGTATCGGCAGTGCTTAAGTCTGTGCGCCAGATCTCCCACGATCTCCGCCCTCCCGAGCTCGACCAACTGGGACTCACGGAAACGCTGCGTTCGCTTCACGAATCGGTTCGGGACTCAACAACGATCACTGTAAGCGAACATCTGGAGAATATTGATGGCATGTTCCCGAAGGAATCGGAGATCAATGTCGTGAGAATTGTTCAGGAGGGGCTGAACAACATTTTAAAGCATTCAGCGGCGACTGAGGTTTTGTCTAACATTTCGATCCAGGATGGAACAGTGATTATCCTTCTGCACGATAACGGAAAAGGATTCGATGTGAAAGGCATAAACAAGCAGCAAAAAGCGGGGCTGGGTCTTACAAATATCAGAGAGCGTGTCAGAATTCTTGGGGGGACGTTTGCGATTGACTCATCTCCAGTGAAAGAAACTGCAGTGGAGATTCATATCCCGCTTTCCTCTTCTGGCTCGCAGGGTGTTAATAGACGTTAACGAATAAAGGATTCGTTGATAATTTTCACTCATTTTAGTATACTGATTGAACCCTGAATCGAGATGCACTACTTGTTCTCAACAGCTTGTTATATTTTGCACACACAGAGAGAAAAAGCAGGCCGGTTTTTCTTTCATGGACTTTCTCATGAGCGCTGCTGACACCACCACCCTCCTGCTTGCCGACGATCACCCGCTCATGCGTAAAGGGCTGAGGGAGGTCATTGAAGAGGATGGGCGATATACCATTGTTGCTGAAGCGGGTGATGGGGTGAAAGCGCTCGAGCTCGTCGAGCAGCATCAGCCATCCATCGCCATCTTGGATATCGACATGCCCCGGCTCGGGGGCTTGGAACTAGCTCATACCATTCTTTCGAAAAAAATCCCCGTTGATATTATTATCCTTACAATGCACGATAAACAGAATGTCTTTAATAGAGCAATGGATTTGGGTGTGATGGGATATGTAGTAAAGGATAGCGCTTTAACAGACATTCTTGACGCAATCACGTCAGTCGCTTTGGGAGGCCACTACATCAGCCCCTCTCTTTCCGGTCTGCTGCTCAAGCGTTCGCATTCCAGGGAAACCGAAGAAGAGCGGGCAATACTGGCACTCCTCACACCGACCGAAAGAAAAATCCTAAGACTGATCGCGGAAGAAAGAACAACGAAAGAAATCGCGGATCAACTTTTTGTTAGTTCACGAACTATTGATACCCATCGCGCGCATATTTGCTCGAAACTTGATCTCCATGGACCCACCGCGCTCCTACGGTTTGCATTAGAGAACAGAGCTAAGTTATAGAGGCGAGGATTACTGCCCTTCTCCACAGCAACGAAAAGGCGCCGTTTCGCTGTTCCAACATTTTCTTCATCCGATAACTCTTTATTTCTACCTCTTTTCAATCCGGATTTTTCCCCTCTATCATTAATTTTCTTCATCGCTTCCGATATACGTACCTCTACGTACAAAAATACGCAGCGCTACGGATTGAATGACCGCCATTTCTGCTGTTAATTGTTCGTGCACAGCGATTTGTAAGAGTAAAAACTACTAAGATCATCGATATGTTTTGTGAACGCTACTTTTCTTCATGCACGTGACTATTCTGATTGTAGATGATAACGCTGCAATAAGGGGGATGATTAAATCAACCGTATGTTGGGATGATGATACAATCATTGAGTGTGAGGATGGTAGCGAAGCCCTGGATGCATACATAAAATACCGGCCGGACTATGTGCTGATGGATATTCGGATGAAGCAGACGAATGGAATTACAGCAACAGCGCAAATACATGCATTCGACCCGGGCGCAAAAGTCATTATGGTTACCGATTTTGATTCTCCGTCCTTTCGGCACGCCGCCAAGAAAGCGGGTGCAACGGGTTTTGTAGCCAAAGAACAGATGCAAGATTTACGACGGCTTCTTCGTCCGTAATCTCAACAACGGCACCTTGTTGTATTCCATTATACTGGGAGGTTGATGGAAACAGCACGGTGCCTTGTTGGTTTTATCTCTTCCGCTATAGAGTCTTCATATTCCTCTCATATTTCCTACTATTTACCAGTTTCAACTTTCTTAAGCCGCGACTAAAAGCGTCGTGACGAGTACTGTGGAAGTTCAGATGTGATAACTGGGTAAAAACAAAAATTCCCTCCCTGAAAATAGGGAGGGAATAGTGTTTGACCGTGCCCGGAACAGGACTTGAACCTGCACGACCTTGCGGCCACTAGCTCCTGAAGCTAGCGCGTCTGCCAATTTCGCCATCCGGGCGGAATAAAAATATAGAGAAGAATTAGGAGGGATTCAAGGGAGAGTCCTGATTGATTTCTTATTTTTATCATAAGTTGTTATGAGCATATCTGCCTCGCGTTATTGATTTACTTCAGTTTGCTTGCCATTTTTTTTTGTGATAACTTTAGCCCCAATGTTTCTTATCTATAATTAAAGGAGGGGTTGTTATGTTTTCACAAAAAATACTTTCCAATAGGCGCCGCTTTTTAGGTAGCCTTGCATCCGGCGCAGCTTCATTGGGTTTGGCATCACTTGCAGATCCACTCCAGGCTATTGCAGCGCCGATGAATCCCGTGCTCAGTCCGGATGGAAAATCGTTGGACGAATGGCTCGACGGAATTAAAGGGAAGCACAAACAGGTCTTTGATTCCATGATGCCGGAAAACGGCATTCCACTTGCGTGGGCGCGTGTGTTCCTCATGACAAATAAATCAGTCGGCGTACCGGAGTCTGATTGTTCTGCTGTACTTATCCTGCGTCATGAATCGATTCCGCTGGCTATGGAAACTCGGCTTTGGGAAAAATATAAGTTTGGCGAAATGTTTCACCTCAATGATCCGGAAACAAAAGCTCCTTCCGTCAGGAATATGTTTTGGGAACCGAAGCCGAACTCGCTGCCGTTGCCGGGAATGGGGATCAATGAACTACTTGCCAGCGGCGTGCTGGTCGGTGTCTGCGATATGGCATTGACAGTATATAGCAGAGGTGTTGCAGCAAAAATGAACATATCGCCCGATGAATGTAAAAAGGACTGGGTCGCGGGCGTGTTCCCGGGAATTCACATAGTCCCTTCCGGCGTCCTCGCGATCAATCGTGCTCAAGAGCGTGGATGCACATACTGCTGGGCTGGTTGAGCCAATGACGTCCGAAGAAACTTATGATCCTGCGGGATGCTGTGGTGGGCTATTTTTTTGAGAGCGGGTTCTGAGAATAGAGTTTCTTGTAGTACACAGCGTCAACCGGAATTTTTGCAGTGAGATAGTCTTGATCTTGATAAGGGAAGTGTGGCCTGGGCTGCGACGTGATATATGCAGCAATGTGTTGGGCTTCTTCGGATGTAAGACTGCCGGGGTTCATATACGGCATCCAATTAAGGATGAAGCCGGCCAGTGTGTATGTGCGCGCTGCGCCGGCTCCGTCGTTCCATGATTCTGGTCCCCACAGAGGTCCGGGCCGTTTATCTCCGATAAACATTCCCTGCCCGTCTTCCCCATGGCAGTTCGCGCACTTTTCAAGAAAGAGTTGTTGGCCAAGACGTGAGTCTAATTTTTCCAGCGGAATGCGAGCCGATGCCGGCAACGTGTTTTGCCCGCGCCACGGAAGTGTGCTGTCGATATCACGATTCCATGAAAGCCACCTGATGTAAGCAGCGAGGTCCTGGATTTCACCGCTTACAGGAGATAGTGTCGCTCCGTCCAACTCGTTTTCGTGGTGAAGCACAACATGTTGATTCATGCGCCCCGTTGCGTTGATACTTCTCAGCATACAGCCCACGATCCGCTCTTCAAGCGTAAACAAGCGGCCTGAGCGGGGATTGTATTCAGGGAATACTTTATCCACGCCGACAAGAGGCAGCGCCTTCTCACGTTGGCCCCCATTGGGATGGCAATGATTGCACGTCACTTTCCCGCCAGCAAAGCGCTCGGCTTGCGCATACGTGTCTGTAAAGAGCAAGAACCCTCGCAACACCTGAAGAGCAACTTGCGGGCTTAACCCAGTAGTATCGACTCTTGGGTCCCTGGGGAATTCCCACCCCCGCGCTAACGAGGCGGAATCAGGGACCAACAAATTCCAGCTGAGGGGATTGTCGGAAGCTGTTTGTTGGGTGGAACTCTGACGGTTTCCAATGACGGAAACAGCGATAACGATTATGCTCCAAGTGACCAGTTTATTCAACATAGATCAAATCAAAGTCGTGTCAGCTCGCCGACAGTTTTCTTAGTAGGACGGGAATAAGTTTTCCATGTTAAATAAGAATTTATGCAGATTCAAGGTAGAGTCTTTTTAGGCTGTTATTCCACATCAGTTTGCTTGCCATCGCTTTTTGTAATAACTTCACAGCCTAATAACCCCGGCGCATAGTGCTTAGAATTCTTTATATCCTGCGTATTCTCGTTCTCTGCTTCGTTCCGCTCTCACTTCACGCACAGTACGTGTTAAAGCAGTGGAACGTCGAGCATGGCTTACCGCAAAGTAGCATCCGCTGCATTACTCAGGCGCGTGATGGGCACTTGTGGATCGGTACGTGGAATGGGCTTGCCCGTTTCGACGGTGTGCGCATGACTGTCTTCAATGCACTCAACACGCCCGAGCTGCACCCTTCTATTTCCGCTCTTTACGAAGATGCACAGCATCATCTCTGGATAGGAACCGACGGAGGGGGTCTGGTGCAATACAAGGACGGTGCTTTTGTTAAGCTGGATAGTGCTGATGGAATTGCCGCTACAATGATTAACTCGATCACAGGCGACAAAGAAGGACGTATCTGGCTTGGAACCGATAAGGGTTTTTATGTGTACACCAGGAACCGTTTTCTGCATTTTGAGACGATAAACGGTTTTCCAGACAAACTGGCTACCTATCTGGTCCCTGCCAGTGACGGGTCGATGTACCTCGAGTTTGTTGCCACGGTATTTCATGTTCGCCTTTCCGGTGATTCACTCGTTGTACTTGAGAAACCGTTTCGTGCAGGTGGTTATCGGATCGACATCGATTCATCGGGAGCTTTGTGGTACGGCGTCAGGGGTAAAGGGCTTGTGAAGCGCAGGGGTTCCAAAGAGTATGTCGATCGCCGTTTTGTCAATGTGCATTCCAAGCAAGTGTTTATTCCACGAAACCAGCAAAAATGGGTCATGACGCCGCGCGGGGCTTATGTCCTCGAGAATGGAAAGATCACACATATTCAAACGATTGACGAAGTCGATTTTTCGAATGTCTCCCATGTGTTCGAGGATCGTGAAGGCATTCTTTGGGTTGGTGTTGAGGGTTCCGGACTCCTTCGGCTACGCCGAAAGCAGATTCAAACGTTCACGACGCTGGAAGGGCTTGAAACAAATGCAGTCATGTGTGGCATGGAGGACCGTGAGGGCAATGTGTGGATTGGGACTTGGCTCGGCGGTCTTAGCTGCCGAAAACCGGGCAATCGCGAGTTTACTCCCATTAAAGAGTTAGCCAATGGACTGACCGTCATGTCGGTATGTCAATCGCGCGATGGTACGATATGGGTCGGTACGTGGGGACAGGGTGTGTATACAATTAGAGAGGGTCGGGTCGGGAAGTTTACTGGAAAGGGGCTGGGCGAGGATACGTCTATTCGGGCGATTGTAGCCGACCCGCGGGGCGGTGTGTGGATAGGAACAGTGTGGGGGACTGTTGGGTATTATCACGGTACGGAGGAGATGTCTTGGGATTCCAAAGAAGGTATTCCCGGCATGGTCAACACAGTTCTTCTCACGCGCAACGGAGAGCTCTGGGCGGGAACGGACGGCGGCGGCATCGCGCGGATTATCAATGGACATGTTTCAGTCATCAATAAGAGCATCGGCCTTCTGGATGAGTTTGCGCACGTGAGTATCGAAGACACAGACGGCGCAATCTGGTTGACGTCTAAACGGGGTTTACAGCGATGGAAGAACGGTGTTCTCTCGACAGTGCCACCGAGCGCCGGCTTCACCGATGACCATGCACAGTTTATTCAAGACAACGATGGCAACTATTGGATCGGCGGAACGCACGGCATTCACAGAATCCGCAAAGCGGACCTCAACGCGGTGGCTGACGGCAAGCTCCCGGCATTGGATTATCTCACAATCGGCAAGGCTGATGGGATGCCGGTCGAAGAATGCTCCGGAGGAAGCAATCAACTTGTGTGGAAGACGCGTGAAGGTGCGTTGTGGTTCTCCACCACTCACGGGGCTGTTCGAATAGAACCCAACTCGGTGGGGCACAACCCTGTACCCCCGGGTGTTATGATTGCCGAGGTTCTGGTTGAGAACAAATTGGTCCAATGGAATCAGGAAATCACTCTCAGTCCGCAAGAGACAAAAATCGAATTCCACTACACCGGTATCAACTTCTCAGCCCCGGAACGAATACGTTTCAAATACAAGATGGAAGGTTTTGAAGACGAGTGGCGGGATGTCGGCAGACAGCGCCTTGCGCAATATACCAACTTGGAGCCGGGGAATTACCGATTTCGTGTCATCGCAGCTAACAATACGGGTGTATGGAATGAGCAGGGAGCATCGCTTGCCGTTGTCGTGTTACCACCCTTTTATGTCACGTGGTGGTTTCGCACGTTGGTTATCTTTGCGGTCGTGGGAACGGTAGTTCTTGCCGTGCGCAGGAGAATAAGCCGCATACGAAAGGAAGAAGAAATCAGCCGGAATTTTGCGCGCCAGGTTCTGCGCAGTCAGGAAACAGAACGGCAGAGAATTGCCAACGAGCTTCATGACAGCCTGGGACAAAACCTGCTCGTGATTAAGAACAGGCTCATCCAATCGCAAAAACAATCCTACTCCAACACGGAGCAATTGAATGAAGTCTCAGACCTCGTCTCGCAGACGATACAAGAGGTGCGCGGGATATCGCATAACCTGCGTCCGCACCAACTTGACCAGCTTGGGTTATCCAAGACGCTGAGAGCGCTAGTAAAAACCGTGCGCGACTCGTCATCAATTTCTCTCACCGGAGAAATTGACGACCTTGAGGACGCCCTGTCTACAGATAAAGAAATCGCGTTGTTCCGCATTGTGCAAGAGAGTTTAAACAATATCCTGAAACACTCCCAGGCGACGGAAGCATCTGTACTTGTAAAACGTAACACCACGGTTGTTTCCGTGATAATCCGCGACAACGGCAAAGGAATGCACATTGCAACTGAGCAACAGAGAGAAGAGCTAGGAAGCGGGTTTGGGATTTCCGGAATAAAAGCCCGGGCGCAAATGTTTGGCTGGGTTGTTTTTATTCAGTCGGAACCGAATAACGGCACGGCCATCAATTTGACGGTACCAATTTCACAATTAGCATGAGCACGATACACACAGTCATTATTGCGGATGACCACCCGATGTTCCGCAGCGGCGTGAAGCAGGCGTTGGAACAGGACGCTTTCCTGCGCGTGATAGCGGAAGCTTCCAACGGGCAACAGGCATTGCAGCTCATTCAAGAACACAGTCCGCGGGCTGTTGTTCTTGATATCAATATGCCCCAGATGACGGGGTTGCAAGTGGTGAGGGAGCTCCGCAAGCAGAAGATCTCCATTGCCGTAACGTTGCTGACCATGTTCGACGACGAAGATATCCTCAACGAGGCGATGGAGCTGGACGTGAAGGCGTACATTCTTAAGGAAAGCGCGTCGTTGGATGTCGTCAAAGCCGTTCATCACGCCATACAAGGGAAGTATTTCATCAGCGCTTCGCTCTCCAGTAAGCTTGTTCAACGCAAGGAACGTCAAACAAAGGTTTCTCAGAAATTTCCCGGCTTAGCGGAATTGACCGATACTGAACGGAAAATTCTCAAACTTATCGCAGACTCAAAAACAAGCAAAGAGATTGCCGACGAATTGTTTCTCTCACCGAAAACAATCGATAACTACCGCTTCAAAATCTCCGAAAAACTCAATCTTACAGGCAGTTACAGCCTCCTCAAATTCGCCCTCGAAAATAAGGCTATTTTGTAAACTCTCAACTGAGTTATTACGTTGTGTCAGGAGTTTCCTCATGAGATCACTACTCATTCGGTCGGGAAGGAAGTCCCGACAGCTCTCTTTAATAAAAAAAAGTACAAGTACTCTACCCAAAAGAGTAATTCCCCTTCTTTCGGACGCGCGCCCTCTTTTATAATTTTCACCCCGTCGTGTACCACAACGAAGGGGTCCTCTGTGAAAATTCTCATAGTCGATGACAACGAGCTCATGCGACAGATCATTCGCGGCAGCGTTACGCAGCCGGGTGATGAAGTCGTGGAGTGCTCGGATGGTGATGAAGTTCTCTCCGCTTATCAATCATTCAAAGCCGACTGGGTCCTAATGGACATTTCCATGCGTAAAACCAATGGGTTGAAAGCCACTAAAACGCTGAAACAGCAATTCCCGAACGCACACGTTGCGATTGTAACCCAGCACAACGAACGGGAGTACCGGGATGAAGCGAAAGCCGCTGGCGCCGAGCGGTATCTACTCAAGGACGACCTCTCGTCCATTCGTCAGTCGCTGTTGAATAACAAGTCACTCGGATTTGATCAGGAATAATACTGGAGCAACACTCTTCCTCGGGGGATTTATGATGAAACGCTCTACAACTGCTCTTGTCTTGCTTACCCTCTTCGTAGTCTCAGCGAGTTATGCTCAGAGTCCCGTGCCGATTGTTACCGGGTACAGCGCTCCCTTCGGTGGGAAGCCCGGTACGCAATTCGATATCTCGGGCGGAAACTTTAGCTCGACGTTGAGCGACAACAAGGTCTTCGTCGGCGGCATGCGCGCGCCCGTCAATACTTCCTCGGTGGGCAGCATTTCCTCGACGGTACCTTTCGGCACACGCTACGGACCAATCAAAGTTTCCACACTCTTTAATAAAACAGGTTGGAGCGAGCTTCCCTTCGTGCCCACGTTTACAGGTGGCGATCTGGACGCGACATCATTCGCAGCAAAGTTGGATATAACGCATAACGTCAAAGTGGGGGCGATTAATATTGGCGATTTAGATGGTGATGGCAAACCCGACCTCGTTGTCGGAAATTACGACGGTTTCGTCGTCAACCCCGCAGTAAATGTTTTTCCCGAATACTTCGTTTCGGTCTATCGCAATCTTGGTAGCGGAGGATCAGCTGTTACGTTTGAGCCGCGGTTAAATTTCACTGCCGGCGCGGGAATTACGCGCGTCTATCTTGAGGATATGACCGGTGACGGGAAACTCGATATTATCACCGTGAATGAACTTGAACCCAACGCACCAGTTTCGATATTGGTCAATACTAGTGTGCCGAACTCGTTAAGTTTCAGCGCCCCAATACATTTTAATGCCAATATCAGCAATGTCAGTCCGGTTATCAAAGTGACCGATGTGGTGATTGGAGATGTCGATAAAGATGGTTTCCTCGATATGTGCTTTCTGTACAATGTGCAGTATCTCCGGATTTATAAAAATAGCGAAAACTTCTCGTGGTCAATGGCATTTCAGGATCCTGCGAACCCCAGTCAAGCCGAAATCACCGGCTTACCTACGGGTGCCGTGTTTATGGATCTCAACAGTGACGGCAAGCAGGAGATTCTTGTTTCAAGACAGCTATCGGTTGAGCCCGTACGCATTCTCCAAAATAACAGTACTCCTGGGACGGTAGCGCTTGCCGCTACGACCCCGCTTGCCTATGCTGGAATACAACCGGAATATCTTTACAAAGGTGACTTCGACCGTGACGGCAGGGTTGACTTGTTGGTAACCGAGGGTGTTACCGGTTCGATGTATTTCTACAGGCGCAACACCTCGGCATTTGGATTTGATCCACCTGTGGCGGTCGGAAGCGGTAACGAACGATTTGTGGATATCGGCGATGTGGATGGCGACGGGAAACCTGATATTGCAGTTCGCTACTACGATGGTTCATATAAGATGAGGGTCATCCGAAATCAAAGCACCAGCGGCGCGATTTCGTTTGGCGCTACGGTCGATTTTGCCGCGAATGAGGGAGTAAACATGCTGAACATCGCCGACCTCAACGGCGATGCAAAGCCGGAGGTGATAACTCAACAAGCTTTTGGCGGCTCAGTCAACAAAGTCTCAATCTTTCAGGGTACAATGCTGCCGTATTCGCTCTCGAATACTTCAGTAGAAGTTTCTGATGATACGGTGAAATCCGGCAACACGGTTACCGTTACACTCCAGCTCAAGGATAATTTAGGCAATCTGGTTGTGACTGCAACACCAACGGTTGTTTTTTCGACAACAGCAGGGGGAACGAGTACAGGCAAGTTCAGCACAGTAACAAGCAATGGCTTTGGAACGTACACTGCAACGTTCAGAGGCGTGACGGCCGGAACACCGAAAGTCATCACCGCAACGATTAACGGAAGGTCTATCACATCAACGCCGCCCACTGTTAGGGTTATTCCGGGTGATATTTCGGGACTTCAATCTGTCATTACTGTTTCTTCACCCATCATAGTGAAGAACGGAATTACTTCCGTGACCTTGCGCGTGAAAGACGCCAACGGGAACAATATTCCAACCGGCGGCAAGTCGGTAAGTTTTGCCCTCGGAGCCGGTACCTCTTCCGGAGTATTTAGCCTGGCAACAGATTTCAACAACGGGCTGTACGGCGCAACATTCAAGGGATTAACAGAAGGCACGCCAACGAAAATCGCCGCTGCTATTTTCGATACGGCTACGATTTGGGTTACCACTCTCGTTCCAACGATTACAGTACAATCAAATGTACCATCACCAACGACATCGACAATAACGGTTTCTCCTCAAACGATTCAGTCGGGAAATACCGCGACGGTAACGATGGCTCTGAGGAACAGCTCCGGGACGCCGCTCGTCGCTGGTGGGGACACGGTGACGTTTAATCTTACTGGCGGTGGTGGGAGCACCGGGACCTTCGGACCTATAATTGATAACAATGACGGGACATACACAACAACATTAATTGCTACAATTGCCGGGCCTGCGCGGCAGATAGGCGGAACGGTCAATGGTAGCGCACTGACGAATCCGGGCAGCAACAGCTTCACTGTTACGCCGGGGCCCTTCTCTCTCGCTGGGTCGACCGTTACGATTAGCCCCAATCCGGTTCCTTCGGGAACGACGTCCATTGCAACATTCCAAGCACGAGATGCAGCAGGGAATGCCATCGCTCAAACAAATCTCACCGTAACTTTTTCATTGCAATCTATTGAAACAGGCGGAGGCACGAGCACCGGAGCGTTCGGACCGGTTGTCAACAATGGCGATGGGTCATACACAGCAACGTTCAAAGGCCTTGTGGCTGGAACTCCCGTACGGTTAGATGTGAATACAGCCGGCATTATCGGCGCTGGAGCAAAAAACAACGACAAGCCGTTCGTCACGGTGATACCCGGCACAGTATCGCTCAGTCAATCTCTTCTTACGTTAGGGCAGCCGAGTATCTCATCGGGTTTAGCCACGACAATTAAACTGCAAGCGAAGGACTCGGTAGGCAATAACCACACATCAGGCGGATTAAACATAGCATTTGCGCTGCAAGCTGGAGGGACCAGTGATGGGACAATCGGCCCCGTTACGGACAACGGGGATGGAACATACACGGCAACGTTTACGGCAACGACTGTTGGCACAACCCGAAATGTTTCCGCAACGGTCGACGGGAATTTGCTCACTTCCACACTTCCTGCCATTACAGTAACCATCGGCAGGCCGACGATATCCGCGTTAAGCGCGTATTCCGGCGCACCGGGAAGTTCTATCACAATTGATGGGGCGAATTTTGGCTCCACTATAGGTGAGAATGCGGTATTTTTTGGGACGATTCCGGCGACTGTAACAGTTGCATCCCCTACATCGCTTACGGTTACCGTTCCTGCTTCAGCTATGTACGGGTCGGTGTCTGTTTTTAATTTGACATCAGGACTTGTGGGAGTTTCAGCGCTTCCGTTTCAGGCAACATTTAACTCAGGCGGCTTTATCGATCAAACTGCATTGTCGGCAAAAATTGATATTGCATCGGGAGCGCCGACAAGCGCGATAGCTGTGGGTGATTTGGATGGCGACGGAAAGCCCGATGTTGTTGCATCAAACTCGGGCAATAGTTCATTGACTTTGTGGCGGAATACAGGCAGTCCCGACACAGTAAACTTTGCTGCGCCGACAACAATAGGCGCGGGAATTTCCGTGGAAAGCATTCAGCTTGCAGATTTTGACGGAGATGGAAAGTTCGATATCGCTGCACCGTACGGCTTACTCATGTCTGTGTTCCGTAATACAAGCAGCCCGGGAGCAATTTCGTTTACAACCGCTCAAAACTTTGCACTGCGAACGGACTTGATCGGCGGCGGTGTGACTGGCGGTGTCAATAATCTCGCAGTTGCCGACTTTAACGGCGATGGCAAGCTGGACGTTACAACGATTGACTTTTTCAACGAGCTGGGGATTATTCTTCTGAACAGAAGCGTACCGGGTGTAATCTCTTTTACGACCAATTTTGATTTTCCTGCGGGTTCCAGCCTGCACGGTGTTGCAGCGGGCGACCTCGATGGAGACGGCAAGCCCGAATTGCTTTTCAGCTACGATACCCCGGGCACGGTTGATATCTTTAGAAATACTTCCGCTGCCGGCAGCTTGTCGTTTGCGTCGAAGATAAATATAGCGACTGGTTCCGGCTCGTACGGTATGGCTATCGAGGATGTTGATGGCGACGGGAAAGCGGAATTGCTTGTTGCAAATCGATTGAGCCAGAGCGTTGCGGTCTTGCGTAATACAAGTGCAATCGGTTCGCTTTCGTTCGCTGCGAAACAAGAGTTTGCAGCTAACTCTGGAGCATCAAGCATTGCCGTCGGCGATATGGACGGCGACGGGAAGCCGGACCTTGCGGTAGCTAATACGAACGCATGGAGCCTCTCGCTGTTGAAAAATCTCAGCTCTCCGGGCGCGATAGCATTTCAAACTCACGTTGATTTTTCAGTTGGGTCGTCAATCGGCAATGTTGTGATCAGCGACTTAGACAGGGATGGTAACCCGGACCTGGCTCTTTCGCGTTCCAGTGTGAATTTCTTCTCTGTGTTCAAGGGAATCGTGCCTGGCTATTCACCGCAGCAATCGCTAGTTACGCTTTCAGACGATTCAGTAGGATCGGCTGAAACTATTACCGCAATGTTGCAGCTAAAAGACTTGAGCGGAGTGAATCTTTCATTTGCCGGACAGACAGTGGTATTTTCACTTCAGGGCAGTGGGACGAGCACAGGAACATTTGCTGCGACGGTCGATAACGGCGATGGTACGTATTCCGCGGTCTTTACAGGTGGAGTAGCGGGCACGCCGAAGGATGTCAATGCGACAATTAACGGCACGCCGGTTACGTCAACGCTGCCTCAAGTTACTGTCAAATCCGGAGCATTTTCACCTCAGACATCTTTCGTCCATCAGATTTTTACGCCAGGATTTTTTGTTCCGATCGCGTTTATACAATCAGGCAGCTCAATCACCGTGACTCTGCAGGCGAAAGACGCGACGGGAAATAATCACACCAGCGGCGGTTTGAATGTGTCGTTCTATCACAAGGGCGCCGGCACGTCGACAGGAAATTTTAGCGCTACCATAGATAACGGCAACGGTACGTATCAGGCTTCGTTTACGGGCATTGTTGCTGGGACGATAGATTCCATCGGCGCCGTTATCAACGGCGACACGCTCACAACGCCGAAGGCCGCGTTTATGGTACGACACGGAGAAGCTTCGCCGGCTCATTCTATTGTCACGGTATTGCAAGATACTGTTCAAGCCGGAGCAACCGCCTATATGAATTTGCTTGCTCTTGATGCCAACGGAAATATCGTCACAACCGGCTACGATCGAATTGGATTTTCTCTAGGCAGCGGCACGAGCTTCGGACTTATCAGTTATAGCCCGTTTTCCGGCGGCGTGGCAGACTACTGGGGGAATGGAAATTATCGCGGAACAATCTACGGTATGAACGCGGGTACGCCCACGGTTGTTACAGCGACATTGAATAATGCCGCAGTAACTACGACGCTCCCGACGATTACTGTTTCTTCCGGTCAGATTTCCACTTCGAAATCCTATACGGAGGTTTCTTCCTTTCTCGTTCAATCCGGTGGGACAACAACCGTTATGCTGAACGCGCGAGATACATTCTTTAACCCGCACACACAGGGGGATTTAGATGTCACATTTGCGCTTAGTGGTGTGGGAACGAGTACCGGCACATTTGGTCCCACAACCTACAATGGCAATGGGACATACAGTGCTACGTTTACAGGCGGACAAGCAGGCACGCTCAGTTTTATTGTTGCTTCCATCAACGGCGTTCAGGTAGGGTCATTACCTCCGTACGTTCTCGTTGAAGCGGGAGGCTACTCGCCAACGCTCTCCACGCTCGCAGTGTTAGATCCTGTTATTCAAGCGGGGAAAAGCACATACATGACGTTCCAGTCGAAAGACGCGGCCGGGAATAATTTATTTACCGGCGGTTTGAATGTGCAGATGTGGGTGGATAGCAGTGGCACGAGTGAGGGCATATTGGGTCCCGTGTACGACCTGCAGAATGGGTACTATCGTGTGTATTTCGAAGGAAGAACAGCGGGGACTCCGGATACCGTCCGAGTTGCCGTCAACGGTATTGAGCTGGATATTGCTTTGCCGACGATTCAAGTGATACCCGGCGCAATTTCTCCGGGGCAGTCTCAGGTTCTTGTTGGGTCATCACCGATACGAGTTGGCGAGACAACTCCGGTTACCCTCATCGCTCGTGACGATTATGGTAACAGGCTTACATCGGGGGGGATGACGGTAACGTTTGCGCTGGAGTCGTTCCCGTGGAGCGGAACGAGCAACGGTACGTTCAGCGCAGTAACGGACAGCAACAACGGAGCATACACAGCGTGGTTTACAGGTACGGTTGCAGGAACTTCGCGGCTTATTGCCACGACGACAAATATTACTCCTTTAAACGCAAGGCCGGAGATCACCGTGCAAGGCTCTCCGACAATTGCTTCATTTTCACCGACGACCGGCAGCGCCGGCACGACTGTAACCATTACAGGGTCGAACTTCAATTCAACTCCTACTAATAACATCGTTTATTTTGGAGCGGCAAAAGCAACTATAACCGCTGGGACGACTACGTCTCTGACTGTCACAGTTCCCGCAGGCGCAACGTATGCGCCTATTACAGTTGCCGACCCGTCGAAAGACGTCGCTAACATTTCATCCGCATGGTTTGCGCCGACATTTTCCGGCGGCGATATTTTCTCTTCTTCTTCGATGCATCCCAAGCAGGATTACGCTGCCGGTGCAAATGCCAATGCTATTGCTGTCGCGGACATAGACGGTGATGGCAAGTCTGACCTCGTTACGTCGAATACCGGTGACAACACTGTGAGCGTCTATCGCTCTACGGGTTCTGCGGGTGTCGTTGCTTTTGCTACGCGGATAGACGTAGCCTCTGGGATTGCTCCACACGCGATTGCGGTTGGAGATTTTGATGGAGACGGAATGCAGGACCTCGCCTTCGTAAACAGCGGTGAATCCTCCTTCTCCATTCTTCAAAACACGAGCACAAGCGGGTCGATTTCATTCGCACCACGCGTTGATATAACGACCTCGGTTAACCCCAAAGCCCTAACCCTTGGCGACTTCGATGCGAACGGAGTTCTTGATGTCGCCGTGGGTTTCAACACTGAAATTCAGGTCTATCGCGCGCTGGGCTCGTTTATGTTTGGATCGCCCGTTGTGTTGTCGACCACGGATTCTTTGGAAGCGCTCGCTTCGGCGGATTTTAACGGCGATAGCAAACCCGAAATTGCTGCAGTTTCACCCAACACGAATTTGCTTACAGTCTACCAAAACACGAGCACGATAGGCAGTGTTTCGTTCGCTGGTGGGTCAGGGTATTCAACTGGTAATTTGCCAAGGGCGATTGCAGTCGGGGATTTAAATAACGACGGAAGCCTCGACATCGTCATTTCGAATGCCAGCAGCAATACGGTCTCCTATTTTCGTAATGTTTCTTCCGGAGGGAGCGTGGCGTTTAACGCAAAAACGGACGTCTCAACCGGCAACGAACCGTATGGGTTGTCTGTCGGCGAGATGAATGGTGACGGAAAGCTCGACCTCATCGTAATCAACAGCGCCGATGCCACAGTGTCGGTTTTCCAGAACATTGGCAGCGGGTCGTTTAGTCTTGCACCGGCCGCTACGTTTACAACGGGAAACAGTCCGGTTGCAGTCGCAGTTGCCGACCTTGACGGCGATTCACGGTTCGATTTGGCGACGGTAAACTCGACAGCTGATTCTGTTTCGATTCTCCGTAGCCGCATCGACCAATTTTCGCTTACGCGCTCAACGATCAGTTTGTCCCAGTCTTCCGTTGTTTCCGATTCATCGATTACAATTACACTACAAGCAAAGGATATTAACGGCTCGAATGTGACAACAGGCGGCGCGACTGTCGCCTTCTTCACATCAGGTTCCGGCACAAGCACGATAACCATTGGCGCAGTGACGGACAATAATGATGGGACATATTCCGCTTCCATAACAGGTGTTCTCGCCGGGACAGCTTTGAGCATTGGAGCCTCGGTGAATGGAGCTATCGTTACATCACAGCTCCCGGCAGTGACTGTAACGTATGGGCCTGCTGTTGCCGCAAACGCGTTCGTACAGATTGGCTCGTCTATTGGCCTCCATGAGCAAACGACTGTTTATCTCTACTCTGCAGACGCACACGGCAACGTTGTCGGGACTGGCGGAGAGTCTGTAGTTTTTTCGCTCACAGGATCTGGAACAAGCTCCGGCACATTCGGTCCTGTAACGGACAATGGCGACGGAAGTTATTCTGCAACCTTTACAGCAACAGTCGAAGGCAGCGCGAACGGTGTAACGGCAACATTTAACGGAACTCCGATTGCCACATCGATTCCGTCAGTTACCGTTACCGTGAGTCCGCCAGTGATCAATTCAGTGAGTGTTACATCCGGACTTGCCGGGTCGTCGGTTCTCATCTCCGGTAGTGGGTTTAATCCTACCACTTCCACAAATGATGTGTATTTTGGGAATGCGAAGGCAACGGTCACAAGCGCATCATCTACTTCACTAACCGTTACAGTTCCTACGGGAACTGTCTACGGTCCCGTTACGGTCAACGCGAACGGATTAACCGACCAATCCCAAACGTTTTTCTCCAAACAGTTTGTAAGTGAGGATAGTGTTATACGCTTTGATTCTACAAATACTATTTCGACAGGTTCTACGCCCCGTGGCGTCGTTGCAGCAGATTTTAATGAAGACGGTTACCTGGATATCGCCACTGTCAATTTTGGAAACAGCGATATGACCATTGCTCTAGGGAATGGAGACGGCACATTAGCCAGTGGAACGACATTTACAACAGGGTGGACCGGAAGTATTGGAACAAATTATATTACAGCAGGATACCTCAATAAGGACAGTCATGTTGATCTTGCTATTGCGGTTTTTGGTGATAGGCGTGTTAAAGTCTTTTTCGGAAATGGAGATGGCACATTCCCTTCGACGGTAATTAGTAACGATCTGGGTTTACTTCCCTTGGGAATTACCTCCGGTGACCTCAACAATGATGGCTGGCAGGATTTGGTTGCGTCAACACCGTACAATAGCGGTTTTGGTGCTGCTAACGCAGTGACTCCAATTTTGAATTTCGCCGGATCCTTTTCAGGTATTACGTCTTCAGGTGCGGGCGCATTTCCGCAAGGGCTGGTGTTGGGGCATTTCAATTCGGATGGATTTCTTGATGTTGCGGTGGCTAGCAATAACGACGACGGCTTGACAGTTCGTTTGGGCGTCGGCAATGGCACGTTTACGGGCGGTAACACCTATAGCAATGGAGGCGGGTACGTTGCAGCGGGGGATTTCAACGGCGATGGAAATCTCGATCTTGTGACTGCCAAGTCAAATCTTTCCATCCATCTTGGCAATGGTAGTGGAGGGTTTACATTTTCAAATTCGTTTGCCTCCGGCAGCTCGCTTAACCAACCTGCGGTTGCTGATTTTAACGGCGACGGTAAAATGGACATCGCAGTTGGAGTAGGCGGTAGTTTTAACATATCAGTCTATCCTGGAAACGGCGATGGAACTTTTGGCTCTGCTGTCAATGTCACCGTCGAATCCGATCCCTTGGGAATTGCTGTTGGAGATTTTGATGCTAATGGGAAGCCAGACCTCGCCGTCGCAAATAGTGGTAGCAGCACAGCGTCGGTGCTTCTTAACACAACGACTTCCGGCGCAGCGTTTACACTGTCAACCACATCGCTTTCCTTTGGCGACGTTGCCTTGAACGAGCCTGTGCAGAATGCCGTGTATGTCACGAACAGCGGCATTACTGCATTGACGATTTCGTCTATTACATCTTCGAGCGCGGAATTCACGGTCTCCCCGACGAGTGACACAATCGCTGCAGGATTTACAGGGCAATTTATCATCATCGCAAACCCGACGAGTACAGGAGTGAAAAGCGCAAATATCATCTTTACGCATAATCAGTCCGGTTCGCCGGACACGGTGCAAGTAACGGCAACAGGCGTGATTCTGCCGCCCGTAATATCGTCGTTCACTCCGAAATTCGGAGCTCCAGGCTCGTCCGTTACCATTCAAGGTTCGCATTTTGGTCCGGGTGTAGAGGACAACCTCGTCTACTTTGGTGGCTTCCCGGCAGAGATTACGTCTGCATCAACCTCGCAGCTTGAGGTCAAAGTGCCTTCCGGTATGGCGTATGAGCGTGTGTTGGTGACTTCGAATAACAAAACTGTCGGCTCGCGCGACTTCTTTACACTGCGATTTACTCCTTCCAGCCCGGGTATCAGTTTCTCATCGTCCTTGATTAATACCGGACTGACGGCGAATGTTTCAAATGGCGTTGCCGTCGGAGATTTTAACAACGATGGTGAGCTTGACCTCGTCGTAACCGGCGGTGCAGATAACTCGCTCTCCTTGTTGATATCGAATGGTGATGGGGGCTTCGATACACCTACTATTCTCGCTATGAATGCAACCGCCAACAAGGTTGCGACGGCAGACATCGATGCCGATGGGTGGGTGGATATTATCGCCTCGAGCGGCGATAGCATTGCGGTGTTCCATGGGGTGGGTGAGGGTGGGTTCGATACTCCAACTATGACGTTTGCCGGTACATCGGTGAGCAATATTGCTGTCGCCGATTTCAACGGCGATGCTATACTGGATGTTGCCGTCGTGAGCACGGGAGAAAATAAAGTTGCGGTACTGCCCGGTAATGGCGACGGCACATTCGGTTCGCGCACGCTGTTAAACAGCGGGTATCAGGTGCGAGACGTTGTCGCAGCGGACTTTAATAACGACGGCAAGATGGATGTTGCCGTCACGAACGGGGCGCCGGGAGTCTCATCCAGATCGCCGTCGATTTTCTTGGGCAACGGTGATGGGACGTTCGGCTCGACAATCGATCACTCTCTTGTGTTCGTATTTGGTCCTGCCTATAAGATTGTTGCCGGCGACTTTAACGGCGACGGCTCAATGGACCTTGCGGAAATGGTGTCCGATTTTCTTTCCATTATTACGATTTATACCGGAAATGGAAACGGGACAACATTCCTCCAAACTTATCAAATCGTCACTGTCTCATCCATATCGCTTGCCGCAGCAGATTTTAACGGTGACAGTTATCTCGACCTCGTAACAGTCCATAACGATGCGGGAGGAGGAGCCGTTTCGGTTATACTCGGACAGGGGAACGGATTCTTTAATGCCCCGGTATCGTTTGGCAGTGTTACGGGTGGCCAGCATTTGGTGACAGGTGACTTCAATGGTGATGATAAAGCGGATATTGTCACTGCGAACGCAACGGCGACATCCGGCAACACGGCGAATTTGTTCCTGAACAATATCATTCTTCCTTCCGGCGCGCCGACACTTGTTTCTCCCGCTATCGGCGCAACAGTGTCTTTAACTCCTACACTGAGTTGGAATACCGTTTCTGGCGCTTCAACCTATAACGTAGAGGTTGCTACAGACGCGTCATTTACCACGATTGTCTTTTCACAAAGCAGTATTGCGTCGACATCGGTCACGACAAGCCAGCTTTCCGGCAATACGGTGCACTACTGGCGGATTACCCCGGTCGGTAATTCGGGAGCGGTTGGCACCGTCTCGCTCACAAGAAACTTTACGACTGGGCTTAACATCCCGACACTCGTAGCCACCGGCTCAGGGACAGCGCTCTCGTTTAACGGTTTCAGTCAATATGTTTCTATACCGGATAATCCATCTCTGCGTTTAACTAATAATTTTACGCTCGAAGCATGGGTGTATCCGACAGGAAGCGGCAATCTGACGATCATCGACAAAGGGTTTTATAATTATCTCTTCTCGATTCGTTCAAACGGCGAGAATGGTTTAGGATTCTTTACCATCAATACCGGGTGGGTATACAGTGGTGGTACCATGCCGCTGAACCAATGGTCGCACGTCGCAGTGGTCGTTCAGTTCGGGACAAACGGCGTGAAATTTTATCTGAACGGCACATTATTTGGAAGCGGTACTCTCCCCGGTGCGATTGCTTCTGATAATACGGAAGTGAACATCGGCAGGCAAGCTCCGGGCCACTGCGACTGTAATCTTTTCAATGGACACATGGATGAAGTCCGTATCTGGGGTGTTGCTCGAACGGCTTCGGAGATTGCAGAATCGTATAATCAAGAGCTCAACTCAACGAACGGTTTACTAGCGCATTATAAGTTCGACGAAGGTGCTGGGGCGACTGTGAGTGATGCCAGCGGCAATGGCAACACTGGAACGTTGATTAATGGACTAACATGGGTGACATCTGGTGCCACAATACAGGCTGTGGAGCCAACGACCTTAACGCTGAAGTGGAATACGGTAACAAATGCCGATTCGTACGGGCTGCAAGTGTCAACAGACACAAGCTTTGCTACGACGATTGTGAACCAGCAGAACATCGGCACGACGTCATATACCGTCAGTGGTTTATCGACAAGCACAACGTACTACTGGCGCGTGAATGCCGCAAAACCGAACGACACAACGGCATATTCGACGGCGTCAAATTTTGTGACAATTCCCTCGCCGCCCTCCAGTGCGCCATCGCTCTTATTCCCGTTGGATGCAGCATTCAACCAGTCGTTGAACCTTACTTTTACTTGGGGCAGCATTTCCGGTGCAACGATGTATCGTGTGCAGGTGGCGACGGATAGTCTGTTCAATTCGATTATTGTCGACCAGTCCGAGGTCGGCGATACTTCTTATTCTCCTTCGGGATTGTTAAACAGCACCCTATACTATTGGCGTCTAAGCGCGGGAAGCGAGGGGGGCTATGGCTTGTTCTCGTTGGCGCAAAGTTTTACCACTGTGCCGGCGGCCCTTGCGGCGCCTTCGCTTAGCGCTCCGCTTGCTGGAGCAACAAACCAACCGACGGCGTTCACCATTTCGTGGAACACGCTCAGCGGAGCATCTCATTACGGTCTGCAAATCGCTACGGATAGTGTGTTCAGTTCGATAGTTGTGAACCAGGACTCGATTTCGGGCGCCTCCACCTCGGTTTCCGGACTGTCCACCAATACAGCGTATTATTGGAGAGTGCGCGGAATTAACATTGCCGGGTACGGTGATTTTTCAACTGTTCGACAATTCGAAACTATTACGGTAATTCCAAACGTACCCATGCCGGTGTCGCCGTTTGTTTCTGCTACGGACGTATCGCTTTCACTGACGCTTAGCTGGAACGCTGTGAGTGGGGCGAGCTCCTATTCGTTGCAGGTTTCGACAGATTCTCTCTTCTTGTCTACATTGATTGACCAGCAGGGGATTATTGACACAACATTTGCCCTGCAAAGCCTGTCGGCGGACTCGAAGTATTTCTGGCGGGTCCTTGCTACGAATGCGGGTGGCATGAGCGCATACTCGGCTGCACGATCATTCACGACGCTTCCGTCAACGCACGCTGCGCCGTTGCTTGCTTCACCGAACGACGGCGTCATCAACCAGTCCACGAATGCTATGCTGACGTGGAATAGCGTCTCAGGGGCATTAAGCTATCACTTGGAATTCTCCGATGATAACACGTTTACGACGGTCCAGCTTGATTCTGCAGGCTTAGCCGATACTTCCTTTGCACTTAACGGACTTGACGCTAATACGACATATTTCTGGCGTGTGAGTGCGACAAATAACGCTGGTGAAGGCTCTAACTCGGTGATTCGTTCATTCACAACATTGCCTGAGCCACCTGCTGCTCCATTGCTGGCTCTACCTGCTGACGGCAGCATTGACCTAGCAACTGATATAATTTTGACGTGGAATACCATACTACTCGTTACATCCTATCGATTGCAATTGTCGGATGACAGCACATTCGCGACAAGTCTTATAGATGAAAATGCGCTAGCAGACACGACATACGATACGAGCGGATTATCGTTGGGGACAACATATTTCTGGCGGGTGAGCGCAACAAACGCGGGAGGTACTGGTGTATTTTCTCCCGTGAGAAGTTTTGCAACATTGCCGGTTGTTCCATCCAGTCCAGTCTTGGCAACTCCGTTGGATCTTAGCATTGACCAAGCATTGAGTCTTGCTTTGACATGGAGTGCCATCCTCGGCGCCGATTCATATCATGTGCAAGTTGCGACCGATTCGGCCTTCAGTGCCTTAACTTCCGACCAGGCGGGGATATCAGGGACAGAACTTGCCCTAAGCGGGTTGAGCACGAGCACTGTGTATTACTGGCGAGTTAACGCCACAAATACCGGCGGCACAGGGGCGTTCTCAACTGTTCGGAAATTCACAACCTTGCCGCCTGTATCGGCAACACCGACGCTTACGACACCGTTGAATGGAGGAGTGGATATTGCACTCAATCCCACACTCAGTTGGAACCCCTGTATCGACGCGCTTTCGTATCAATTGCAGGTTTCGACAGATAGCGCGTTCAGTACGACAGTCTTCGACCAGTCTGGTATTGCGGCAACATCGCAATCCTTGAGCGGGTTATCGCCGGCAACGGTTTATTATTGGCGCGTGAACGCGGCAAACGCTGCAGGTACGAGTCCGTTTAGCATATACAATAAATTCACAACGGCCCCGGCGATACCGGCCGTGCCCACTCTGGTTTCACCCGCTGACGCCGTAACAAATCAGCCGAGAACCATTACGTTGAATTGGGATGTCTCTCTAGGGGCTGCATCGTACCGGATCCAAATCTCTACGGACAATTCGTTCACCACGACGTTGGTTGATACGTCGGGAATGACCGGCACTGCTTACACAGCATTCAATCTTGCCGCTAACACAACCTATTACTGGCGCGTAAGTGCAACCAACCTTGGCGGGGAAAGCTCGTTGAGTTCGGCGCGGCAATTCAGCACTGTTCCGTCCGTCCCGTCAGCTCCGTTGCTTTCGTTCCCGTCGAATTCCGCAAGCAACATGCCGACAAGCTTGCTGCTGACGTGGAATTCCGTTTCCGGTGCGGATTCCTATCATCTTCAAGTGGCCGGTGAACCGAGCTTTGCTTCGCTCTTGGTGGATACCACCGGGTTAACGGCCACGCTCTTCTTGCTTGAAGACCTTGAGCCAGACTCTACGTACTACTGGCGCGTAACTGCCGAAAATCTTGGCGGATCAAGTAATGTCTCATCGTCCAGATTGTTTTCAACGGCGGCATTGCCCCCGACGTCTCCGGTCCTTGCTCTGCCGCTCGATGATGCATTAGACCAGCCCCTAACACTGATGTTGCTATGGAACCCCATAGCGGAAGCGGAAACATATCGGGTGCAATTCGGCACCGATGTAACGTTTACGACGCCGTTGATTGATAGCACCGGGATTGATTCAACGCTGCTTACTCTTTCTAACCTGGATCGCAGCACGACATACTACTGGCGGGTCAGCGCAGTTAATAATACAGGCACGAGCATCTATTCGGACATTGCTAGTTTTGTGACGATTCCGCCAGTGCCCGGCGCTCCAACATTGTCTTTACCGTTGAATGAAGCAGTTGATGTGTCCACGTCACTCGTGTTAAGCTGGGGCGAAATTCTTGATGCAACGTCATACAGGCTACAGCTTGCTAGCGACTCATTGTTTACAGCGCTTATAACCGACCAAACCAGCGTTCTGGAAACAGAGTACTCTGTGAATTCTCTATCTTCAAACACGGTGTATTACTGGCGCGTGAGCGCGTTGAATGCGGGAGGCGAAGGCGCATTCTCTGCCGTCTCGAAATTTACCACAGCCCCGCCGCTGCCGGAAGCACCTGCGCTGCTTGCTCCTGCTAACAGCACTACAGAGCTGCCTATTCATCTCGCGGTGGAATGGGATTCGGTTGCTTGGGCGGATGTCTATAAGCTCCAAGTTGCGACAGACGCGAGTTTTACCAGTCTTGTTGTCGATCGTGATAGTCTTGTTACGACTACCGATTCACTCATAGGGCTTGCTTATAATACGACATATTACTGGCGTGCGAGAGCACAAAACGTAACCGGTGCAAGCTCGTATTCAGATGTGTTTGTGTTCTCAACGGGTCAGGCTTTTGTCGGCATGCCTGAGCTTACATCTCCGGTGGATAGTGCGGGCGGTTTGCCCACAAGCGTGACGCTAAGCTGGAATCCTGCGGATAGCGCGACGTTCTACCATCTGCAAGTTGCAAGCGATGCGAACTTCGTAACGGTTGTTGTCGATAAGGATAGCATAAGCAACACTTCTTATAACGTTGCCGGTCTTGCCAACGCTACGACGTATTGGTGGCGAGTACAAGGGAAAAATCCAGATGGAGCGAGCGCGTATTCCAACGCACGCAATTTTACAACCCAAGTGGCTATTCCAGTTGCTCCCGTGCTTATATCGCCAGCAAATGCTGCAGCCAATCGACCGAAAGCGTTGACGTTTACGTGGAACGCGGTTCCGGACGCGCAAATATACCGCCTGCAGGTCTCGCTCGATAGTCTATTTAGTTCAATAGTTGTGGACCATGATAGCCTAAGCCTGACCTCGGATTCAATTTCAACGCTAGCGTACAATACGACATATTATTGGCGCGTGAGAGCGGAGAACACTACAGGCGCGAGTCCGTATTCTGCGGCGTATAGATTTACAACTGGTGCCGCTTTCGTGGGTATCCCGCAGCTTCAGTCGCCTGCGGATGGCGCAACAGATTTATCAACCAGCTTGATGTTAAGCTGGAACGCGGCAGATAGCGCTACCTTCTATCAGCTCCAGGTTGCCACGGATTCTAACTTTACCGCGCTTGTTGTCAGCCAAGACAGCATCGTAGCGACATCCCATCAAGTAGCCGACCTTGCTAACTCTACAACCTATTGGTGGCGGGTGCAGGGGAAGACAACGGGAGGAGTGAGCGACTTCTCAACGGTACGGAGCTTTACCACCATCATGGCTATGCCCGGGACGCCAGCTCTTACCGCTCCGGTGAATAACGCAATCAACCAGCCAACAGCGTTGGTATTGACGTGGGATGATGCTCAGAATGCCCAGACATATCGTCTGCAAGTTTCGTTGGATAGTTTGTTCAGCTCATTCGAAGTTGACCATGATAGCCTTACTGTTACCTCGGATTCCGTATCCGGACTTGCACACAAAACACGATACTATTGGCGTGTGAGTGCGGGCAACATCGCAGGTGTGAGTCCATATTCATCCGTTAACAGCTTTACGACCATCGTGGCAGTTCCGTCTGCGCCAACGTTGGCATTACCAATGAATAACGCAACGAACCAGGACACGACATTATCGTTTACGTGGAGCAGCGTTCCCGACGCGGAAACCTATCGTCTGCAGGTGTCATACGATAGCCTGTTTAGCTTAATAGTGATTGACAACGATAGCCTGATAGCTACAGTAGATACTCTAACCGGGCTGGCGAACAACACAACGTATTACTGGCGTGTCAGCGCGACAAATGTCGCGGGAGAAGGCCTGTTTTCTGCTGTGTATCGCTTTACTACTATCGTTACTGTACCGGCCGCGCCGACGCTCGTTTCGCCGGACAATAATGCGACAAACCAGCCGACAACATTGACTTTGAGCTGGAATGCAGCTGCCGGAGCGGAGCGCTATCGCTTGCAAGTCGCGCTCGATAGCGTTTTTAGCACAACCCTTGTGAATGTCGACACGGTACAATCCACGTCGTTTATGTTAGCCGACCTCGAGCTGGCAACGCGCTACCACTGGCGGGTGAGCGCGGTGAATGTCGCCGGCGAAAGTCCGTTTTCAGAAGCGCGCAGCTTTATCACGACGCTGACAACGTCTGTGGAAGTGATTGCAGACGGCGTTCCGTTGGTGTTTGCTTTGAGCCAGAATTACCCGAATCCGTTTAATCCTTCGACTAAGATTGAGTTCAGTCTTCCGGAAGCGGGACGGGTTTCGTTGCGAATTTATGATATTATGGGACGGGTGGTCTCCGAGCTGTATAACGGTGAAGCGGAGCCGGGCAAGCGGTACCGGGCTACGTTTGACGGAGCTGGTCTCTCGAGCGGTATGTACTTTGCCAGGATCGAATGGAATAGAAAACAGATTATTAAGAAGATGCTGCTCATAAAATAATCAGTTTTTTAGGTAGTAGTTACTCAGCGAAGACACAAAAGCCCTTGAGGAATCAAGGGCTTTGCATTGTAAACTACAAAACAGGGTTCCCTAATATTCTACAGATTATTTATCATCCGCATGTGCTGTCTGCTTATGCTTGATTAACACTCAAATAGTGATTACAATTCGGCGTATTCACAGTTCCTTATATTGAGAGGAGCCAAAAAAAATGTCGCGTATTGTTCGAGGGGGACTCATCCAGTGCACGCTTGCCGCATCGACGGAACAACCGATCGAAAAAATTAAACAGGTGATGATCGACAAACATGTCGCCTATATTGAAGAAGCGGGGAAGAAAGGCGTGCAAATTCTCTGCATGCAGGAGCTTTTCTATGGCCCGTATTTCTGCGCAGAACAAAAAACCAAGTGGTATGCAATGGTGGAAAAAATTCCCGACGGCCCCACCATCAAGCTCATGCAAGGCCTGGCAAAAAAGTACAGCATGGTGATCGTTGTTCCCATTTACGAAGAAGAAATCACGGGTGTGTATTACAATACCGCCGCAGTGATTGATGCGGACGGAACGTATCTCGGAAAATATCGCAAGCATCATATTCCACAGGTGGACCCGGGATTTTGGGAAAAATTTTATTTCCGCCCGGGCAACACCGGCTATCCGGTGTTCAACACGCGCTATGCGACTATCGGCGTGTATATTTGTTACGACAGACATTTCCCTGAGGGCGCACGTGTGCTCGGTCTGCGCGGCGCAGAGATTGTGTTTAATCCATCAGCAACTGTCGCGGGATTATCGGAATATCTCTGGGAGCTTGAACAGCCGGCTCATGCCGTCGCGAACGGGTATTTCGTCGGTGCGATTAATCGAGTTGGGATGGAACCTCCATGGAACATCGGCGAGTTCTACGGCAAAAGTTACTTCTGCACGCCACGCGGAAAAATTGTTGCGCAAGCAAGCCGCAACAAAGACGAACTCGTTGTCGCAGATTTAGACCTCGATATGATTAAAGAAGTCCGGCAAGTCTGGCAGTTTTTCAGAGATAGACGTCCGGAGTCGTATAAAGAACTCGTGGAAGGCTAATGAATAACCCCGCTCCCAAACTCAGTCCTGAGCAGTACGAGCAAAACTTTGCGGAGCTTCACCCTCCCTTTACGCCAAACTCCGCGGTGGCGGAGGCGAACAGGTGTTTGTACTGTTTCGACTCTCCCTGCATGAAGGCCTGTCCCACCCACATCGATATTTCCACGTTTATCAAAAAAATTGCAACCGGTAATCTAAAAGGTTCTGCGAAAACGATTTTCGAATCGAACTGGGTTGCTCTCACCTGCGCGAAAGCGTGTCCTGTTGATGTGCTCTGCGAGGGCGCCTGTGTGTACAACGAACGCGGCGAGGAGCCGATTCAAATCGGGCGATTGCAGCGGTTTGCGATCGATACGTACTTTGAGCGTGGAATGCCGCAGCTGTTTACCCCCGCACCGAAGAACGGAAAGTCGGTAGGAATTATCGGCGCGGGACCCGCCGGGCTTGCATGCGGAGCCGAACTTGCACTGATGGGATATGAAGTTGTCATTTACGAAGGGAAACCCAAACCGGGTGGACTTGATACTTGGGGTATAGCACCATATAAGATGACACAGCAGGACAGCTTGAATGAGGTAAAGCTCATCGAAAGTTTTGGTGTGAAGATTAAAACCGGGGTCAAAATCGGACATGATATTTCCATCGAAGCTCTATCAAAAAACCACGATGCGGTATTTATTGGCGTTGGGTTGGCAGTGCCGGCGGCATTGCGGATTCCCGGCGAGGAGTTAGACGGCGTATTCAACGCGCTCGAATTTATCGAACGGGTGACAACCCGGAAGTGGAAGTCGGTTGACGTCGGGAAGCGTGTCGCCGTCGTAGGCGCCGGCAATACGGCTATAGACGCGGTGACAGAAGCGAAACGACTCGGTGCTGAGCAGGTGATGATTTTGTATCGCCGCAGCCGCGGGGAAATGAGCGCTTACGACTTTGAGTACGAGCTGGCGAAAAGCGACGGCGTCGTATTCCATTTTCAAACCGCGCCGAAGCGGATCGTTGGAACGAAGCATGTTGAAGCCATAGAATGCGTGAAAATGCAGCTCGGCAAACCTGATGGCAAAGGCAAGCGGCCGGCAGAGCCGGTGCCCGGCTCGGAGTTTCAAATCCCGGTCGATATGGTTATACTCTCCGTCGGTCAACAAACCGACCAAACGTTCTTGTCACAGATTCCTAATTTACAAATTCAGAATGGCAGAGTAGTTGTGAATCACGAAACATTTCAAACATCGAACGAGAAATTCTTTGCGGGCGGCGATTGCATCAATGGCGGCAAGGAAGTGGTGAATGCCGCCGCGGACGGCAAACGTGCCGCCCATGGCATCGACAAGTACATCACGAGTCGTAGATAGCGGGAGCAAACATGGTTGACCTTAGCATAAATTGTGGCGGTATCAAGTCCCCGAATCCATTCTGGCTTGCCTCAGCGCCACCGTCGAACTCTGCATACCAAGTGTGCAAGGCGTTTGAAGCAGGGTGGGGTGGTGCTGTGTGGAAAACCATCGGCGAGCCGGTGATGAATGTCGTCAACCGTTACGGTTCAGTTGATTACAATGGTCAAAAGATTCTCGGCTTGAATAATATCGAGTTGATTAGCGACCGTCCGATTGAAGTCAATCTCAAAGAAATTGCTGAGACAAAAAAACTCTGGCCCGATCGCGCAGTCATCGCTTCATTGATGGTGGAATCGAAACGCGAAACTTGGCATGACATCGTGAAGCGCACGATCGATACGGGATGTGACGGTATCGAGCTAAACTACGGTTGTCCGCATGGTATGAGCGAACGGGGGATGGGGTCGGCTGTCGGGCAGGTCCCTGAATACTGCGCGATGATTACCGAGTGGGTAACGGAAGTGTCAACGATTCCTGTGCTCGTGAAGCTCACGCCCAACGTGACCGATATTCGGTATCCTGGCCGTGCGGCGAAGAAGGGCAAGGCGAGCGGCATCTCGCTTATCAATACCCTCAACACCGTGATGGGGGTCGATCTTGACACGTTCGAGCTTAAACCGTCCGTGGATGGGAGGGGAGGGCATGGAGGATATGCCGGCCCAGCCGTCAAGCCTATCGCGTTGCACATGGTATCGCAAGTTGCGATCGACCCGGAGATCCAATTGCCGATTTCCGCCATGGGTGGTGTTTCAACCTGGCGCGACGCGCTGGAATTTATTTTGCTCGGTGCCACAAGTGTTCAAGTATGCACTGCCCTCATGCATTATGGGTTTCGCGTTGTGGATGACTTGCTCGAAGGCCTCAGCAACTGGATGGAGGAGAAGGGCTTCAAGAATCTTAACGAAGTGCGCGGCAAGTCGTTGGTGCGCATTGCAGACTTTGGTGACCTTAATTTACTCTACAAAACCACCGCGCGCATTAATGAATCGGTTTGCATCCAGTGCAATCTTTGCCACATTGCCTGTGAAGACGGCGCGCACCAGTGCATCGACATCCTTCCGAAGGAAAAACAGCTTAACGGTAAAACGCTTACCATCAATCAACCAAAGGTTCGCGAAGAAGATTGCGTCGGCTGCCGCCTTTGCTTCATCGTTTGCCCCGTCGAGGGGTGCATTTCCATGGTACGCAAGGACGACGGCAAGGAAGCGATCACCTGGAACGAGTTGATGAAACAGTTGCCCCAGCCTCTCACGTGGGAGGCATTACGACAATTCCAGCACAAGCACGGAATTGAAATCCATTAAGTACAAGTCATTTCAGAATTCCATTATCAGGGTGTACTATGTCCACACTCATTAAAAATGGCAGGATTATCACATCCGAGCAGGATTACGTTGCCGATATGTATATCGAGAGCGAAACGATTACGACCATCGGCAAGGATTTAAAAGCACAGGCGGATAAAATCATCGACGCATCGGGTAAGTACGTCATCCCCGGCGGCATCGACGTCCACACGCATATGGATTTGCCGTTTGGCGGAACGTCCTCGTCGGATGATTTTGAGACCGGGACGGTTGCGGCCGCGCATGGCGGCACGACGTGCATCGTCGATTTCGCAGTGCAGTCGCGGGGCACGACCATGCGCAACGCGCTCGACACATGGCTGCGGAAATCCGAGGGTAAATCTGTCATCGATTACGGCTTCCACATGATTTTGACCGAACTGCCCGATGACTGGCTTCCGGAAATGGACGCCCTCGTAAAGCATGAAGGCGTGACGAGCTTCAAGCTGTTTACGGCGTATCCCGGCGTGTTCATGGTTGATGACGCGACCATTTACAAGGCAATGAAACGCACCGCGGATAACGGCGGGTTGATTTGCATGCATGCCGAAAACGGCGGTGTCATCGACTTGCTTGTGAAGCGTCTGCTTTCCGAAGGGAAGACCGGACCAAATGGCCACGCGCTTTCGCGTCCTGCGACGGCGGAGCAGGAAGCGACGCACCGCGTTATCGCCCTCAGCGAAATGGCAGGTGTGCCGGTCTATGTTGTTCACGTGTCGTCGCACAAGGCGATGGAGCAAATTCGCGAAGCACGGGACCGCGGCTTGCCGGCGTACGGCGAGACGTGTCCGCAATATCTTTTCCTCGCGTATGAAGACTATGCCGACGGAAGCTTCGACGGCGCAAAATATATTTGCTCGCCGCCGATACGAGAGCGCGCCAACCAGGAATTCCTCTGGAAAGCCCTCAAGGCGGACGACCTTCAGGCTGTTTCCACCGACCATTGTCCCTTTTGCATGAAAGAAGGTTTCAAAGGCTTGCCCAAGCAGAAGGAGTTGGGCATCGGGGACTTCAGCAAAATTCCAAACGGTTTGCCAGGAGTGGAAAACCGTCTGCACTTGCTGTACGAAGGCGGCGTTGTGAAGCGCGGTTGGAGCATGAACAGATTCGTGCAGCTTGTTTCGACAGCGCCGGCGAAGTTGATGGGGCTGTATCCCCGCAAGGGAACAATCGCCGTCGGCAGCGACGCGGATATTGTTGTGTGGGACTCGAAACGCCCGCACACGATTAGCGCAAAGACGCATTTCATGCGTGTAGATTATAATCCGTATGAGCAAATGACCGTCAGCGGCTCGCCTGCCTATGTGTTTTCACGCGGCAAGCTGATCTTCGAGGGAGATAAATTCCTCGGCAAGCTTGGCGACGGCAAGTTCGTGAGACGCGGGCAATATAACTTAATTTAGACGAATGTCCGCACCGCTGCATTTTATCTGTGTAGGGGTTGAATGTATTCAACCCCCTACAATTACCTTTTTGGCAAAAAATCATGAATAGTTTCCTTTCCTCTGATCTCATCGAAACCGACCTCTCATCGGTTGATGGCAGTTCGCTGATCAACCGAGACCTTGCAGCCACAAAAATTTCCCAGCGCACGTGGGGGACATACCACATCGCCGCGTTGTGGATTGGCATGTCGGTCTGTATCCCGACGTACATGCTCGCGAGCGGACTGATTGCCGGCGGGATGAACTGGTGGCAAGCGCTTTTGACGGTTACGCTCGGCAACGTTATCGTCCTTATTCCGATGGTGCTCAACGCGCACGCGGGCACTAAGTACGGCATCCCGTTTCCGGTATTAGCGAGGGCATCGTTCGGAACCATTGGTTCCAATGTTCCTGCGATTCTCCGCGCTATCGTTGCGTGCGGGTGGTTTGGGATCCAAACGTGGATTGGCGGCCAGGCGTTTAATTCTATGATTATACTGCACTTGCCGGAGTGGGCTGTATTCGAGTGGGGCTCGGCTGTTGGATTTTTGATCTTTTGGGGAATGAACGTGTATTTCATCGTCAAGGGTACGGAGTCCATCAAATGGTTGGAGGCACTTGCAGCGCCCTTTCTGCTTGTCATGGGAATAGCACTGCTCGGTTGGGCATACGTTGAGGGCGGCGGCTTCGGTCCTATACTCTCACAGCCGAGCAAATTTGAAACAGCTGGCGACTTCTGGAATTTCTTCATCCCTTCACTCACTGGAATGGTCGGATTTTGGGCTACGCTCTCATTGAATATCCCGGATTTCACGCGATATGCGAAAAGCCAGCGCGCGCAAATAGTCGGCCAAGCTATCGGTTTGCCGCCGACAATGGCATTGTTCTCGTTTATAGGAGTTGCCGTCACATCGGCGACGGTTATCGTATTCGGCGAAGCCATCTGGGATCCGGTGGTGCTCCTTTCGAAGTTCGAGAATC
This sequence comes from Ignavibacteriota bacterium, assembly GCA_022616555.1. GTDB lineage: Bacteria > Bacteroidota > Ignavibacteria > UBA10030 > UBA10030 > JAKEEG01. The sequence continues at coordinate 116,803 of JAKEEG010000066.1, forward strand.
CAATTATTATCTTCCTCTCGCTCTTATCGCTTGTTGTTGCTACGCTGACGACGAACATTGCGGCGAATGTTGTTTCGCCGGCAAATGATTTCGCCAACCTCGCGCCGAAGCGGGTTTCATTTGTCCGGGGCGGACTGATTACCGCCGTGCTTGGTATCGCGATGATGCCATGGAAGTTGCTCTCCGATTATGGCACGTACATCTTCGGCTGGTTGGTGGGATATTCGGGGTTCCTCGGGCCCATCGCTGGTATTCTCATTGCGGACTATTTTATTACGCGCAAACAATCGCTCAACGTGAAGGATTTATACATCCGGGGTGGGGAGTACGAGTACTCGAAGGGGTTCAATATGAAAGCCGTGTTGGCGCTTGCAGCGGGAGTATTTGCTGCGTTGATCGGTTTACTTGTTGAAGAAGTACGCTTCCTTTATGACTATGCGTGGTTTGTTGGGTTTGCCGTTGCGTTCGTTTCGTATGTCGTTGCTATGAAGAAACCACATCAGTAAACGGTGCTGCCACTACGACATCCAATTCACTTTTGATTCCGGGTTCCACTTAATAGTTGTCTTCTTCAGCTTGGTGAAGAATTCAATCGAGCTTTTTCCCGTAATGTCGCACGCACCGAATTTCGAATCGTTCCACCCGCCGAAGGAGAACGGCTCGCGTGGGACGGGTACGCCGATGTTCACGCCAATCATTCCCGCGCTTGCCCGTTCCATCACCTGACGCGCTGCTCCGCCGCTCTGTGTAAAGACGGAAGCCGCGTTGCCGTACGGGTTGTTGTTCTCAATCGTCATTGCCTCGTCGATTGTTTTTACGCGCATGATGGAAAGAACGGGCCCAAAGACTTCCTCCTGAGCGATTTTCATTTCCGGCTTCACAAAGTCAATCACCGTCGGCCCGACATAGTACCCATCGTTTTTCCCATCAACAGTAGCACGTCGTCCATCGACCAACACTTTCGCGCCTTGTTGTTCAGCTTCGGTGATATATCGCTCGATGCGCTCCTTCGCTTCTTTTGTGATAACGGCGCCTAGGTTTTTGCCGGGAACGATTTTCCGCGCTTCATCGCATAATTTCTGAATGATGTGGTCAACTGGACCCACTGCGACCATAGCCGACGCTGCCATGCAGCGCTGCCCAGCACAGCCGCTCATCGAAGCGGCTATATTTGTTGCGGCCATCTCCTCGTTTGCATCGGGCAGGACGATGAGGTGATTCTTTGCGCCGCCGAGACAGAGCGCGCGCTTATGCCGCGACGTCGCTCGCGCGTACACGATCTTTGCAACCTTTGTCGAGCCGACGAATGACACAGCCTCAATCCCCGGATGATCGCAAATTGCTTCCACTACCGCTTGTGTACCATGGACAATGTTGAAAACGCCGTCAGGCAGTCCGGCTTCTTTCAATAATTCAGCGATACGGATAGAACTCAGCGGCACAAGCTGTGAGGGTTTAAGCAGCATCGTATTGCCAAGCACGAGTGCATTGGGGATGGTCCAGTTCGGCACCATGTTCGGGAAATTGAACGGCGTGATCGAGGCAACCACGCCAAGAGGATGGCGGTCGATGCGGCATTCCACGCCCTTGCTGACCTCTAAAATTTCCCCCGACGTCAACTGCGGCATCGAGCAGGCGAATTCTGTTACCTCGATAGCTTTATCGATTTCGGCGGTAGCTTCGGACATCGTTTTGCCGTTTTCTTCATGCACCAGCGCGGCGAGAGGCTCTGCGTTTTTCTCCATCAATGTCTTGAAGCGATAGAATATTTGCGCGCGTTCTTTTATAGGGGTAGCCGACCAGCCCTTGAACGCCGCCCGCGCAGACCGCACGGCATTATCCACATCTTGCGCCGTTGAAACCGGCACTAAAGCGATTTTTTGCCCGAGAGAGGGATTCATCACGGGCAGAAATTCAGTCCCCAGCGAATCCACCCATTTGCCGCCAATAAAATTCAAGACCGTGCGGATGCCGTTTGACGGTTTAGTCTGTTTTTCGATTGTCTGCAATGGCGATGTCGGTTGCATAATCTGTTCCTCTCTTAAATCTCAAAGTAGCAAAACAGGTTATCAAAAAGCTACAGAGGATAATTGAGAAAAGCAATTGACGCTCTGATAGGGGTTGGTACTAGGTGCGGAATGCGTTCGATGGGGTTTTTCGTTGGCATCCAACATTTACCGCAATAGTGCCGAAGCACACCAGAGAATCGGCGCCTGCCCGTGCATGTCGCCAATGTTGCGCTTGCGGTTCAGGTAATACTGAAAATCGTTCTTCTTGCCCGTTCCTTCGCAGACTTCGCGAATGTCTCCGTGCTGGTCGATGTACGACACAAGTGCAAGCCACGCTTTACGCGCGGCAGGACCGTATGTTCTTTCGTCCAGCCAGCCGGCTTTCACGCCCGTAATCATAGCAAATGTGAACATACCGGTGGATGAGGTTTCCTGCCATGATTCAGGATGGTCGATGAGTTGGCGCCACATTCCATCTTCCGCTTGGTACTTCAGCAGAGCGCTCATCATTGTCGTGTAGCCTTGCATGATACGAGAGTGGTGAGGATTATCCTCGGGCAGCGACCGCAACAACTCCGCCATTCCCGCTGCCATCCAGCCGTTGCCGCGTCCCCAGAAAAACGGAACATCGGGAGCGTGGTAGAAGAGCCCGTTTGGACGCTGGAGTGAATCGAGATACACCACCATTTCCTTCGCTGCACGGTCGATATATGTGCGGTCGCCTGTTGCGCGATACGCTTGCGCCTGCGCGGCAGTGATCATGTACATATCATCGATCCACATCCGCGTTTGCCAGCTTAATCCACGCTGAAAGTATGTTTGCGCCTCATCAGCTGCATATTGGCCGGTCGGCTCTTCCCACTGCGCATCTGCCATGTTCTTACCGAAGTCAAGATAACGTCGGTCTTTTGTGTGAAGGAACAACTCGAGCGGAACCGCCGCAAACATCGTCTTATCGACGTGGTCGGGAGCGGGAACGAGATGCGCTTGCTCATTCAACAGCGGATCAAATCGACGGATGAGTTTCTGCTGCAATGTTGTATCGCCACTCAACTGCGCGAATGTCAGCGCGCCGTACCACGTGCAACCCTCGGCATAGTGGAGCACATCCTGCCACATCAAATTGCTGTATCCGCCGAAAGGGCTTGCCGCGAAACGTTCAGCTACTAATTTGCCAACTTCCTGTGGGGAGGTGCCTTGCGGCCACGGCGCGTTGATTCCTAGGTGTGTGTCCTGTGCAGACGCTTGAACGCAGACGATCCACACGGCGCACACCAGCACTTGTGAAGTAACTCTATTCATATTGTGCTTGTTAGTCGGCAACCTTCTTCAAAGAAAATGTGCCGCCGTATTGTTCTACCTCGGCACTTGTAACGTTTCCACTGGAATCCCTCTTAAATCGAACGTTCAAGAAGAAACCCTTCGCATAGAAGCTGTCGTTACCTTCTGTGTACAAGACTAACGGCTGGTTATAAGGGCTTTGCATAACGAGTTGCGTGTCTTCGACAGAGACACTCCTTCGTTGCCCTGAGTCCATTTCGTACTCTCCCTCGTATGTTTTGAGAACGGATTCGCTTAAGGTTAACGACGGGCGTTCGAAGACCCATTGCAAGCCTCGCGTGTATCCTTCAGCTTTGGTGCCGGAGTGTCCGGTGTTCTCCAAAACGCGCGTCTGCATCTGGAGTCCCTTGTATTCCCGCCCGTTCAATTGCTCAACCCATTTCTCGAAACCCGGCACACCGCCTTCCACTTCGCCATGCGCCATAAATAGGCGAACGGGCAAAGACGAATTTTTCTTCGCATAGTCTTTCTCGAAGTCATAGATTACGCCATTATCGAACCCGATGGCAGGGCTAGTGAGCACGTACCGCTTGAAGATGCCCGTTTCCTGAAACATCGCGTAGAGCGTGAAAAGCCCGCCGTAGGAGCTGCCCATCAGCGTGCGGTCGTGTGTAGTACGGAATTTTGATTCGACAAAGGGAATCAGCTCGCTTTTAATGAACGAAAGAAATTTTGGGGCGTTGCCGGACTGCGGAACTCCTCGTGCGTTTGTCGGGGTGAGGTCGGCTGCCCGCAGCGAATCATGCCTGGGATTTTCTCCGCCCCACGTAATACCGACGATGACAAATGCGGGCACGAAGCCGTCGTAGTACTGCGAGCCGTAGATTGCCTGCACGAGGGGGAAATCCCATTGCGCATCAAGCACAAACACGACCGGGAATGATTTGGTCTCATCGTCATATCCTCTTGGGAATTGTACCAACAGGTTATACTCTCTGCCAACCATTGTGGAAGATAGAGAGTGAAGCTGAGATCCGGGGATTTCAACGCGCGGCTGAGCAAGAGCCGTTGTCGCAAGCAGACTGCATGCGACAGCAAGATACATTATTTGGGATTTCATTGTTTTTTCCTTACTAAGGAACATCAATGGAGGTCGCGGGTGACAGCAGAACCCGAACAGCCGGTAAGAATATCCAGGTCGGCGCCGAGATGGGCTTGCTGGACGTGGTCTATGTAAAATTTGACATAGCCCCGTGTCGCCATCGGTGCGGGTGGTTTCCACGCGGCTTTTCGTTTTTGCAATTCGCTTTCGCTCACATCGAGGTGGAGAGTGCGTTTTTCGACGTCAAGCTCAATTATATCGCCATCCTTCACCAGTGCGAGTGTTCCGCCGATGGCCGATTCCGGAGCGATGTGGAGCACCACCGTACCGGCCGCGGCGCCGCTCATTCGTCCGTCGGAAATCCGCACCATATCTTTCACGCCTTGCTTCAGCAGTTTTTCCGGCAGGTCGACGTTGCCGACTTCGGGCATTCCGGGGTAGCCGCGCGGGCCGACGTCTTTTAGTACTATTACACACGACTCGTCGATGTCGAGCTTCGGGTCGTCGATGCGGTGATGGTAATCTTCCATGCTCTCGAACACCACGGCGCGCCCGCGGTGCTTCATCAGTTTGGGAGAGGCTGCGGACGGTTTGATGACAGCCCCGTCTTTGCAGAGATTTCCCTTCAGCACAACAATACCGGCTTCGCTCTGCAATGGCTGCTTGCTTGTTGCGATCACATCCGTGTTGTAGCAGACTGCATCCGAGCTGTTGTCTCCGATCGTTTGCCCGTTGACGGTCAGGGTTTCGTTATGCAGATATTTCTGCAATTCCTTCAGCACTACTTTTAGTCCGCCAGCGTAGAAAAAATCCTCCATCAGATATTTTCCCGCCGGCTTGAGGTTCACCAGCAGTGGAATTTTGCTGCCAATCGTATCGAAATCCTGCAAGGACAACTTGATGCCGATTCTCCCGGCGATGGCGAGCAAATGAATAACGGCGTTGGTTGAGCCCCCGATGGCCGCGTTCGCCATGATGGCGTTTTCAAATGCCTCGCGTGTTAAAATTTTCGAGAGTTTGAGGTCTTCCTTTACCATCTCCACAATTCTGCGGCCCGAAAGCTGTGCGAGCACTTTTTTGCGCGCATCTACCGCGGGACTAGCGGCAGCGCCGGTAAGCGTCAATCCCAACGATTCCACCATACACGCCATGGTGGATGCCGTTCCCATCGTCATACAGTGGCCGTTGCTGCGCGCCACACAGATTTCGGCCTCGTGGATGTCGGCTTCCGAGAAATTTTCCGTCATCTGTTTCTCTTTAATAAGCCAGTTGAAGGAGCCGGACCCGATCCGCTCGCCCCTGAACCAGCCATTCAGCATTGGGCCACCCGGCACGACGATTGTCGGCAGGTCGACACTGCATGCACCCATCACAGTAGAGGGCGTTGTTTTATCACAGCCGGTAAGCAGCACTACGCCGTCTAGCGGGTTGGCGCGGATTGTTTCTTCCACGTCCATGCTCGCGAGATTCCTGAAGAGCATGGTTGTGGGCTTCATCAGCGTTTCGCCCAGCGAAGTGACGGGGAATTCCATCGGAAATCCACCCGCTTCCACAATTCCGCGTTTGACGATTTCGGCGAACTCCCGCAGGTGCCCGTTGCAGGGAGTGAGGTCAGACCATGTGTTACAAATTCCGATGACCGGTTTGCCCTGAAAATAATCATCCGGGTACCCTTGGTTCCTGAGCCAGGAGCGATGGACGAATCCCATCTTTCCGGGCGTTGTGAACCACTCAGCGCTTCTTAATTTCGATGGTTTTACTGTTTTCATGTGTTGATCGAATCCTTTCGTCGTTCTCCATTCACCAATCGCCAGATGCCCAACGGATTGTGATTTCTCAACTCCTCGGGCAATAATTCTGCAGGGAAATTTTGGTAGCAGACCGGCCTTGTGAAACGCGTAATAGCGGCTGTTCCTACCGAGGTCGTCCTGCTGTCCGTTGTAGCGGGATAGGGTCCGCCGTGCACCATGGCATGCGTCACCTCGACGCCGGTCGGGTACCCGTTTACGATCAGCCGCCCGACTTTTTGTTCGAGGATGGCGATAAGCCCTGCGTACTCTGCGAGGTCTTCGGGAGTCCCGTGAATCGTCGCGGTCAGGTGCCCGTGGAGCGCTTCGGCTGCATGAAACAGTTCTTGTTTCCCGTCTCCTGTTACAACAAGAGTGGAAGGTCCGAAGACTTCCTCTTGAAGTGTTTGGTTGTTGAGAAATGATTGGACGTTGGTTTGCAGGAGGGTGGGTGTGCCTTTATGTACTGAATCGTCTTGCCGGCTCGTCGTCAGAACGCTCACATCACGAATACTCTTTAGTAGTTCAAGACCCTTCCCGAAGTTGGTTTGGATAGCGGGAGTCAGCATCACTCCCGGAGGAGCTTCATCTAAATTCTTGGACAACGCTTCTGTGAATTGGCTTTCGTCGGCAGAGTGCTGGAGAAAGACAAGTCCAGGGTTGGTGCAGAACTGGCCGACACCGAGTGTAACGGAAGCAGAGAGGTCGCGGGCTATCGTTTCATTCCGTTCTTTCAAAGCCCGCGGCAGAATAAATACGGGATTCGTACTACCCATCTCGGCGTACACAGGAATGGGAGTAGGGCGCATGTTCGCTTCATCGAATAAAGCCTTGCCGCCACGAAATGATCCTGTAAACCCGAGGGCTTTGATGAGCGGATGCCGAACAAGCGCAAGTCCAACATCGTTCGATTTACCCTGCACCATTGAAAATGTTCCTTCGGGCATTCCCAGCTTCTTCACTGCCTGTTGGATAGCTCTGCCGATGAGCTCACAGGTGCCGGGGTGTGCCGGATGCGCTTTGGCAACCACAGTACAACCTGCCGCAAGCGCAGAAGCCGTATCGCCGCCGGCGACGGAGAAAGCCAACGGGAAATTACTCGACCCGAACACAGCAACGGGACCGAGCGGGCGCTGCATGCTTCTGACATCGGGCTTGGGAAGAGGTTTGCGCTCCGGGTCGGCAGGGTCGATGCGCGCATCCACCCAAGAACCTTCGCGTACGAGTGAGGCAAAAAGCTTGAGCTGATTAACTGTCCTTCCGCGTTCATTTACAAGCCGCGCTTCGGGGAGCCCAGTTTCCTCTGAGCAGCGATGAAGCAACTCATCGCCCAAAGCCATAATTTCATCGGCGATCGCTTCAAGGAATGCGGCCTTTGTTTTGCCGCTCGTTGTACGGTACTGCTGGAAGGCTGTTTCCGCCAATTGTACCGCCGCGTCGATTTCCTTTGGCGTCGCTTCGTGGAATTGTGGCTCCAGTTCTCTTTCGGCAGATGGATTAAATGCGCGGAAAGTCGACGTGCCTTCGCCAGTGAGAGTTGACCCGATGATATGTTTTCCGGTTAACTTCATTGCTATCATTACCGTTTCAGTTAAACTGTCTTAATCATATGGAGACCTCTCCCCGTCCCTCTCCTAAAGAGGAGAGGGGACGTACTCTCGGTGGTTTTTTGTGGTTTTCCCTTCCCCCTTAGGGGAAGGTGAGGATGGGGTCTGCTTTTGTGTAGTATAGTTTCGATGAAATACAAGAGTGCTTCCCCAGTACGGCTATTTATCCTACTGTGTTCACCAATGTGCCGATGGGCTCGATGGTGATTGAAATCTCGTCTCCGCGCGCGAGCGTAAAATCGTTGGAAGGGATAATGCCCGTTCCCGTCATCAACAGGCAGCCGTGCGGGAAACTGCATTCCCGGAACAGAAACCGCACAAGCTCCTCTTGCGTTCGTTTCATCTGGTCGAGTGTTATTTCTCCCGAAACCACCACTGCGCCCTTGCGCCGAATCTTCAACTCGATGACAGTGCTGCCGGGCAGGGGAGTCTCCGTCACGTAGACGCATGGGCCGAGCGCGCAGCATCCGTCATACGTCTTAGCCTGTGGAAGGTAAAGCGGGTTTTCGCCCTCGATGCTGCGGGAGCTCATGTCGTTCCCGATGGTGTAGCCGACGATCTTTCCGTTCGAGTTAATGACCAGCGTCAGTTCCGGCTCGGGGACATTCCATGTGGAATCTTCTCTAATACGGACCTCTCCCTTATGGCCGACAGTGCGGTACGCGGTCGCTTTGAAGAATAATTCCGGTCGCTCGGCCTCGTACACCCTTGCGTAGAACTCACCGCCGCCTGCTTGTTTCGATTCTTCCTGCCTTTCTACTTTACTTCTCAGATACGTCACTCCGCTTGCCCAGACTTCCTGGCTTTGGATCGGCGCAAGCAGTTGTTGATCGACCAACGCGCCGGCATTTGAGTCGGGCTTAGAGTGTTCGATTATCTCTCTCATTTTGTCCGCGAGGCGGTCATCGTTCACGAAGGAATCCCACTGCTCCCCTTTGAGGGAATACATCTTCCCGTCATGTTCGATCACCAGGCCGTGCTTTACTTTGTAGAGTTTCATATAATTAGACTACTCAAAAGGAGAACCACCATTGTTGCCGTTCCCAACACCAGTGTACCGAGTGTGTACAGCCGGTAATCGGTTTTCACATTCATCCCGGTCATTTGGGTCACAACCCAGAAAAAGCTGTCGTTCGCGTGTGAGACGACGGCTGATCCAGCGCCAAGAGTGATGACGGCGAGCGCTTTTTCAGTTTCGCTCACAAACCCAAGCGCATCCATCATCGGTGCGATGATAGATGCTGCGGTTATCATCGCCACGGTTGACGAGCCTTGCGCTGTTTTGATGGCGGCAGCAATCACAAACGGCAATACGATACCGATACGCAGGTCGACGAGCGTATCTCCTAACGTATCGGCGATGCCGGAGTTTTGCAGAATCTTGCCGAAGATCCCGCCTGCACCGGTAATAAGGAGAATCGATGCGGCGTCTTTCATCGATTTCCCGACCCATCCTTCGGTGGACAGCATCGCGGAAGTTAACTTCTTGGGGAGCAACATTGCAAGAAAGGCTCCGATCAAGAGAGCGATGACGGGTTCGCCGAGGAACGACAGAAGCGCGTGCACAGTAGTGCCGTGCAGAGCAGTACTGTTGGCTGTAACGGATTTGAACACGATTAACAGAATCGGTACTACAACGGGAAGCGATGATTTCACTGCGTGGGGAGCGTCTTTAGTGCGCGCTTCAAGGTCAGTGTCAGTTTCTCCTGGATTTGGGTCGATGTATGTCCGGGCGGCATAGACCGAAGCGAATAACACTCCCGCAACTAACGCGAGGGCGCTCACAGGTAACCCAACCAGCATAACCATTCCCAAGTCGGCGCCGAGGATACCCGCGGCTGCTACCGGACCCGGCGTCGGCGGTACCATTGTGTGGGTGGCGGTTAAGCCCAGCCCGAGTGCAACGGCAGAGCCTGCGAGCGAAATTCCCGCTTTCTTTGACAGGCTTTTGTTTAGCGGTGAAACGAGAAGAAATCCGCTATCGGCAAAGACGGGAATGGAGATGAAGTAGCCAATAATACCCATTGCAGGTATAACCCGTTTTCGTCCGATCAATCCAAGAATTTTATCGGCGAGTGTATATGCAGCGCCGGAATTTTCCAGAAACGTCCCGATGATAATGCCGAGGACGATGATCAAGCCGATCTTTCCCGTTGTGCTGCCGAACCCGTCGTTGATGGAGCCGATGATTGTTTCCAGCGACATTCCCGCTACAAGGCCGTAGAGAATAGAGACGACCAGCAACGAGAGGAACGGATGCAAATTGAACCGTGCGGTAAGCAGCACGATCAACACCACAGCAACGATGAGAAAGAGAACTGGCATAGCATTCAGGAAGTGGTGATACGATTATGAGCGATAAAATTCACGTGGGTTTAGACCGGTGCTTTTCAAGCGCATAATAGCTTGGGAGGCAGATCCCGAACCGGTTCAAAGTGGTTCAATGTTCAAAAATTCTAAGCTATATTCAAGTACGTTTTCACAGGTAATGCGATTTTGCCGGGCTGTCACGGTCCATACCGTGACAGAAACAAGGAATAAACTCAAAAGCCCTCGATTATGAGGGCTTTTTGAGTTTGCATATAATGAAACCATCACTTCGTCATCAGTCCCGACAAATAGTGTCGGGATTTCAGACTAAATGACTTTTTGTCATTTGGTCATCAACATTTTTCTCGTTTCAATGAAACCCTCGCCAGACTCGCCTGTCGCAGTGAGGCGATAGAAGTACATACCGCTGCTGACAGTTTCGCCTTTCGCAGACCGGCCGTTCCATCTTACGCTCTTGTAACCGGCTGAAAGTCCCCCTTCTTCCAAGACAGCAATCTCACGACCAAGAACATCAAGCACACTGAGTCTTACTGTAGAAGGTTCAGGCAGTGCAAACGTGATCTCTGTTTCCGGGTTAAAGGGATTTGGATAATTCTGTTCTAAAAGGAACCCATTTGGAACTTCAGAGGCCAGTTGACCGTCTTCTAACAAGGGTTTGTCTAGAATCCTTTCTGGTCCTCCACAAGGATAATGTTCAAATTCCATAGGAAGCCAGATTGTTCCTGATTGTATTGTATGATTGTTTTGAAACTCAACGACTGCGTAGAACTGCCAAGTCCAGCATGTCCCCGTAGTGCCATCGTTGCCATCTATGTGCATTTGATTTGGTGGTGTAGTTCCCTCGTTATAGATATACCAGCTAGTGGTTGCCACCTCATCTTCGTACCTTTTGACCCACGAAGTGTAGTCTTGACCAGCGTCTACTGAATTTCCATCGATGAACACATTGGTTTGCATGATTAATTCCCATTCAGAACTCTCATGAAGATAATATATTTCACTAAACGAAAGAGTGATCTTCCCCCGATTTTGCGGACACAGAGAAAAGCCACTATCTTGGTGGCAGAAGGAGGTCCGCAATGGAAAGAGTCAAGAAACGGAATCAGTATGAC
>JAKEEG010000067.1 GCA_022616555.1 Ignavibacteriota bacterium
CCATCGTCGGTCGCACAGCTTGCGAGCAAGCGCTGCACCGTCGGTAATGGCTCTCGTGCGGTTGTCGATCACGACAAAGTCGTTTCCGGCACCGCTCATTTTTGTGAATGGGATAGTCATAAAAGCACAAGAAAAAAGTCACCCTGCGTTACGTGCAAGGTGACTTTAAAATAACAGAAGATTTTCAACAAGAAGCAAATACTCTAATCAAACAAACGAAGGCGACGTGGCGCCACGTCGCCTTCTCAAATAAATATATTTAAAATGCCGCAGATTCATCAGCGTGGTGCTTGATGATTTTTGCGTTTACGAGGAAGATCACGTCCTCAGCAATGTTCGTAGCGTGGTCGGCAAGGCGCTCAATATGCCGCGAGAGAATCATCACGTGCGAGGCAGGCTCAACCTGCTTCGGAGATTCTTTCATATGAGCGACCATGAGATTGAAAATCTCACGGTCGAGATTGTCGATGTGGTCGTCGGATTCAAGGACTTTCTTTGCCAATTTCGGGTCGTTGTTCACGAACGAATCGATGGCGTCCTTCACCATCCCGCGCGCCCCGGTTGCCATGAGGCTAATGGACGTCTTTTTAACGTAATCCGCATACGGCGTCAGAGGGCCTACGCGCTCGGCAAGGTTAACGGCGATATCGCCGATGCGCTCCAGCTCGTTGTTGATCTTCAGCGCAGCCATCAGCAGTCGTAAATCGACTGCGACGGGCTGTGTGAGCGCAAAGATGCGCATGCATTGCTTGTCGATTTCGTTATCGAACTCATCGACCTTCTTATCGCGTTCCATAACGATGTTCGCAAGCGATTCATTGCTCTCGATAATTGCGCGTACGCCGAGGTCGATTTGCTCCTCCACCAGGCTGCCCATGCGGATGAGCAGAGTACGCAAGTGGTCGAGCTCAAGCTCAAAATGTCGTGCCATAGTCCCTGTGTATTGTTCTACATGTATGTTGGATGTCAGAGGGAACACTCATGTTACCCGAACCTTCCCGTGATATAGTCTTCGGTCTGCTTCTTAGACGGACTGGTAAAGATAGTTTTTGTTTCACCCGTCTCAATCAATTTGCCAAGATAGAAAAACGACGTCGTGTCGCTTACGCGCGCGGCCTGCTGCATGTTGTGGGTTACAATAACTATAGTATAATCTTTTTTCAGCTCATAAATAAGCTCTTCAATCTTTGCTGTGGCAATGGGATCGAGAGCGCTGGCAGGCTCGTCCATTAGAATGACCTCCGGGTGGACGGCAAGCGTTCTGGCGATGCACAGGCGCTGCTGCTGTCCGCCGGATAGGCTGACGCCTGATTTATCGAGCTTGTCCTTTACTTCATCCCAGAGCGCTGCTTGTTTCAAACTGCGCTCGACGATTTCTGGTATTTCTTTCTTTGAAGCTATGCCGTTCAGGCGCAGTCCGACGGCAACGTTATCATAAATCGACATCGTTGGGAATGGATTAGGTTTTTGGAACACCATTCCGATGCGCTTGCGGATAAGCACCGCATCGGTTTCGTAAATGTCTCTGCCGTCGAGCGTAACAGAACCGGTCATCAGCCCGCCTGCCACCTCATGCATACGGTTGAGACAGCGGAGGAACGTCGATTTCCCGCAGCCCGAAGGGCCGATGATGGCGAGAACTCGGTTGGAATGGATGTCCATGTTGATGTCGTACAACGCCTGGAGCTTGCCGAAAAATGCGTTCACATTACGGGCGATCATCTTTGCTGAAAGCTGTTCAGTCATGGGGCGTACCGTCGGTTTCTGTATTTGAGTTCGGGGCTCTTCAATGAGTGTTTCTTGCATGCGTCACCTATTATTATATCGGCTGCGTGTGACAAAACGAACGGCAAAACTGAGCAAGGAAATAAGAACGATCAATACGAGAGCAGCCGTCCACGCTTGGTTGTTCCAATCTTCGAAAGGAGCCTTGGCATAATCATAAATGAATACGGTCAAAGATGCAATCGGTTGGTCCAGATCCGTGGACCAGAAACGGTTGCCAAGTGCTGTAAAGAGCAGTGGAGCCGTCTCCCCCGCTATACGGGCAATAGCGAGTAGCACACCTGTTACAATACCGCGAAACGCAGTGCGTAGGACAATCTGTATCGTTGTCTTCCAACGAGGAATGCCCAGTGCGAGACCCGCCTCGCGGAATGAGTCTGGGACAAGTCGTACCATCTCTTCCGTGGTTCGTGTAACCGTGGGAATCATCAGTATAGCCATTGCTACACCGCCTGCAAGAGCTGAGAAATGCTTCATCGGGATGACGACAAGCGTGTACGCCACAACGCCGGCAACGATGGAAGGAACGCCGCTCAGCACGTCCGTCATGAAGCGCACGAGATTCGCGAATTTATTATTCCCGAACTCCGCCAAGTACACTCCGGTCAGAATCCCAACAGGCAAGCCAATACTGCTGCCTGTGGCAATAAGAATAATCGTGCCGACGATGGCGTTTGCCATGCCGCCTCCCTCTTCCCCGACGGGTTTGGGCATTTCGAGAAAGAAGTCGAGATTCAAATATCCGGCACCTTTGCTGATGGTGTAGAAGAAAATCAGCAGGAGCGGCACGAGAGCGGCAAGCGCACTTGCAAGGCACAAACCGAGCATAACACGGTTCCACAGCTTGCGCCACGAAAATTTTAGCGATGGAGTATATGTCGCTTCGGTGCTCATGCTGTTGTCTGTTTTGTTACGCTCCACACAAGAAGCCGGGCAAGCGCGTTGATGATGATCGTCATGACAAATAATACGAAGGATATTTCAATGAGAGCGCTTAGGTACATCGATGTCGTCGCTTCGGTAAACTCGTTGGCAAGCACGCTTGCCATTGTGTATCCGGGGTCGAAGAGCGATGCTGAAATGACTGGCCTGTTGCCGATAACCATGGTCACTGCCATGGTTTCACCGATTGCCCTGCCTAAGCCCAACAGCGTAGCGCCGAAGATGCCCGACTTCGCGTCCATGAGGATGATGCGAATTGATTCCCACTTCGTTGCACCAATTGCAAGCGAAGCCTCGCGTTGGCTCTGCGGCACTGCTTTGAGTACGTCCCGGGAAATTGAAGCGATGATGGGTAACACCATGATGGAAAGAATCAATCCCGCCGCGAGCATCCCGAAGCCGTACGGAGCGCCGCGAAACAGCGGGATGAATTCGAAATACTCCGAAAGGAAAGGTTCGATCGTCGTTCGGATCCACGGCACAAGGACGAAAATACCCCAGAGGCCGTACACGATGCTGGGAATCCCTGCCAGGAGCTCGATCAAAAACGACAACGGCTTCTCAAGCCACTGCGGTGCGATCTCCGAAAGAAAGATTGCTATGCCGATGCTCAGCGGCAACGCAATCACGAGTGCGAGGAAGGACGAGACGAGTGTACCGAAAATAAACGGCAGCGCACCGTACTCTTCCATGACCGGGTCCCAAGTGGTATTGGTGAGAAACTCCCAGCCGAATTTCTCGAGCGAGAGGCTGGACCCGGCATACATCTCGTAACCCATGAGCACAACAAGCAGAAGGACAAATGCGGCAAACGACATCGTCGTATACTTGAACAACACGTCGCCGAAATTCCGCTTGCGGACGCTCACACCATTATTCGTGTGGCGAGTGCCTAACGGCGCTGTTTGTCTGCTCGATTGTTGTGTCAGTGTTTGCACAAAGTAGTTTGCTTGTCATCCTGAGGGTGCTTGCGACCGAAGGATCTCAATTTGAATCGATGAGATTCTTCGCTTCGCTCAGAATGACATATGCATTGATTTTTACTTTATCATCGCGATTTTCGAATTGCACAATTTCACAACCTCTTTCGGCAAGGGAGCGTACAGTAATTCTCCGGCGTACGACTGCCCCTCCCCCATCGCCCACTTGAGGAAATTCACGAGAGCGTCTTTCTTTTGCTTGTCCTTCATGTTTGTGTATACAAGCAACCAGGTGAACCCGGAAATCGGATAAGAGCCTTTGCCATCAGCGTCGGTGATGGACACACGTAAATCTGCCGGCATGTCCTTCGCAGCGCCCGCCGCGGCGGCAGTAACGGATTCAAGTGTCGGTTTTACAAATTCGCCGGCTTTATTTTTAATCGAAGCATATGGGAGGTTATTTTTGACGGCATACGCGAGTTCAACATAACCGACTGCGCCCGGCGTTTGTTTCACGAGTCCGGAAACGCCTTCGTTGCCTTTGCCGCCAAGCCCGACGGGCCAATTCACGGATGTGCCGCGCCCGGCTTTTGATTCCCATGTCTTGCTAATCTTCGAAAGATAGTCGCTAAAAATGTACGTCGTGCCGCTTCCGTCCGAACGATGCGCGATGATGATGTGCTGGTTCGGCAAATTTTTGCCGGGGTTGATGGCTGCAATTTTCGGGTCGTTCCATTTGGCAATTTCACCGAGGAACATCCCGGCCAGGACTTCTTGGCTTAATTGCAGCCCTTCGCCAATTTCCGGCACGTTATAGGTAACTACTACGGCGCCCAGCACAGTTGGAATGTGGAGCACTTCGGTTCCCTGCTTTGTTGTGACTTCTTTCATCTGCTCCGGCGTCATCGGTCCGTCGGTCGCACCGAAGTCAACCGTTCCTTCAATCACCTGCTTAATGCCGCCGCCGCTGCCGATGGATTGATAATTGAATTGAATGTTCGTCTTCTTATGATAAACATCGAACCACTTGGAATAAATCACGTACGGGAATGTTGCTCCCGCGCCATTTAATTTTAGTTGCGCGCTGGACAGCGAAAAGACACAAGCGAGTGCTAAGAGTATTTTGCTGACTTTGTTCATTGACTTGCTCCTCCCTTATGATATTAATACGAAAACCATACTGTGATACGCCCGACAACATCGTTATCGCCCTCAAACTCATACTTCTGGAAATACACATTTGGCATAATATGAACCGCGCTGGAGGGCATATAATCCAGCGAAAAAATATATAACGAGAGCGCGTCACTGCTCATGTCTGTATGTGGATCGAACGAATCAAAGCGCCCGACGAATCGAAAATCCTTTGCGACGGCGTACCAGGCAAAGACGGTAAGGCCGAATACGCCTTGATTTTGGTTCGGCTCTAATCCGGTGATGCTGGGACTGTTTTGAATGGTTTGATAGAATACTTCGGCACCGATGGACGTTTTATTCTCTTGTGCAAAATTAACAAAACCGGCGAAGGTTGCCCTGTTGTTGGTTTTCAATGTTCCTTCAAAAACGTCCGGAATCTTCGGACGCGTGTCATAGTCTGCATACAGCGTCGCTTGGACTTCCGGAGTGAGCTTCAAGAAGATATTTCCATAGTAACGCTTGAACTTGTTTGATTCAGGACTCGTGCCGGAGTTATTTCCAACCTTGACCCAGTACTGGACACTTTTACTTTCGTTAAAGGCACCCCGCAGATCGACTCCGATATCGCGCGAACCGACGATGTTGCGTAAATCCATAATGGTTTTCTCGAGACTTCTGTAGCCCCACGCCGCCTCAGAAATTTCAAATGCCGGATTGGGTGATAAACCGAATGTTAAATCGCTGCCGCTCAGTATGTTCTTCCACTTCAAATACGCGTCCTTCACAAGGACGCCGATTTTCCCGTTAGATGTCAGTGCAGACTGGTCTGCCTCTAAACGGAAACGCGTGGAAAAATCCTTGGCGATCCCATAGTCATAAGTAAAATATATACGCCTGAATTGGAAGCCGTTGAGATCATTACGAGCCGGGTCTCGTTGCTCGATGTTGTAAAAATATTCTCCGTACATCAACCCACTGAATTTTCCGCTCGGCGTGAACTCCTTCTCATCCTGAGCGTACGAATACGTTGCAGCAAGACACACTAATGCGATGACGGCATAGTTTGCCTTCATGTAGCCTCCCCGATGGTTTTTGATGATACCAAGCTAAGATAGTCTGTTAGTTGAGTATTAGTTCAATGTTAAGGAATTGTTAACACAGGATTATGACAATATTACGCTGGAAAAGCCCCTATTTCAGCATAAAACATCAGCGCAACTTTGAACATCAAATGAATATTGGCAAGGACTTTGCTTTACGGGAAAACTTTAAGCTCTCGTAACCCACGCATAATACAGAGTTAACACCATTCTCTAAATTAGGTTGCGAGTTTACTTCACATCTGTGCTTCCGCACAGCATTCATCAGGGAGGATGCCAGCGATGTTTAATCACAACAACAAGTTCAACAGAATGATAGCGAGAATAGCTATGCTGTTTTCTCTCGTCGCCGTCGTTCTGGTAAATCAGAGTCTCAGCCAAGACGCGACGAACGGCAAGATAATCGGG
>JAKEEG010000068.1 GCA_022616555.1 Ignavibacteriota bacterium
CTCCATGACGACACGCTCGAGGCAATCAAAGAGCATATCGTAGCAATCAAAGGGCCCTTGACAACACCTGTCGGGACGGGCATTCGCTCAATCAACGTTGCGCTTCGGCAAATGCTCGACCTCTACGTGTGTCTGAGGCCAGTGCGATACTTCGACGGCGTGCCGTCGCCCGTCAAGCATCCCGAGCTTATCGATATGACAATCTTCCGCGAGAATACGGAGGATATTTACGCCGGTATCGAGTGGAAGCACGGCACGCCCGAAGCCGCGAAGGCGGTCGCGTGGCTCCAGAAAGAAATGGGCGTGAAGAAAATACGTTTCCCGCAAACATCGAGTATCGGCATTAAACCCGTGTCGATGGACGGATCACAGCGATTGGTACGCGCAGCAATCAAGTTCGCCGTGCAGAACAAACGGAAATCCGTTACGTTGGTGCACAAAGGCAACATCATGAAGTTCACAGAAGGCGCTTTCCGCGATTGGGGTTACGAGCTAGCGCAGAAGGAATTCGGCGGAAAACTGCTTGATGGCGGACCGTGGGTACAATTACCCGATGGCATCATGATAAAAGATATGATTGCCGACAACTTCTTGCAACAAATTCTCACCCGCCCTGCGGAGTACGACGTGATCGCCACGCTAAACCTAAACGGCGATTATGTTTCCGACGCCCTCGCCGCACAAGTCGGAGGCATCGGGATCGCTCCGGGTGGAAACATCAATTACGATAACGGCTTTGCAGTTTTCGAGGCAACGCACGGCACTGCCCCCAAATACGCAGGCCAGGATAAAGTAAATCCCGGCTCAGTTATCCTTTCCGGAGAGATGATGCTTCGCTACATGGGATGGAAAGAAGCTGCCGATTTCATCATCAAAGGATTGGAGAAAGCCATTACATCAAAAGTGGTAACGTACGATTTCGCTCGGTTGATGGAAGGCGCGAAGGAAGTCAAGTGCTCCGAGTTTGGCGAAGCAATTATTCAGAACATGTGACTGAAGGCGACGATATATATCGTCGCCCCAAGAAACATCTGTGACAAAAGGCATCCGTATCTTCGAGATGCCTTTTGTTTTCTTGAACGGCACGCTTTTTTTGAGTATTTTCCCATAGGGGTTCACTCTATATGAACCCCTATGATATGCTGTCTGAATAGATATGCCAGATGAAATAAAAGAAATACCAACAGTCGAACGGCCCATCACCGAGAAAGAATCCGACCAGGATGTTCTCACACAAGAGCCTGCAAAAGTTATCCTCTTTAACGACGAAGTACATACCTTCGACGAAGTGATCGACCAGATTATCAAAGCAACCCGGTGCAGCCGTCCACGCGCTGAAGCTCTGACGTGGGAAGTGCACCATACGGGCAAAGCCGCCGTGTATGAGGGTCCGATAGACGATTGCATGAAGGTTTCCGGCGTGCTGGAGGAAATAGCGTTACACACACAGATTGAGGTTTGATTAGGAGGTTTCGATGGCTAATCTTATCAAAGACACACAGGTTTTGTACGATGCCCGAGGCAAAAAGAGCCATGTGGTCCTGCCGTATGACAAGTACAAAAAACTCATAGAACGGCTTGAGGATGCTGAGGACATTCAGTTAATGAAAGAAGTTGAGAACGAAGTTGGTATCCCTTGGGAGGAAGCTAAAAAGAAAATCCGGCGAAGGAAACGATGAGTTACAAACTCATTGTAAAGCCGACTGCTTTAAAAGAAATTGACGACCTTCCTGCCTCTTTTCAAGAGAGGGTTATCTCTACCCTTGATTCTCTACAGGCAAATCCTCGGCCAATAGGTTGTAAGAAGCTAGCAGGAGCGAAAAATCGCTGGCGGATAAGAATTGGAGATTACAGAATATTGTACATGCTGGATGATTCGAAACACGAAATTTATATTTACAGAGTAGCCCATCGCAAGGATGTTTACACGTGACATCACAAGAAATCCGAAATAGTTTTCTTCAATTCTTTAAAGAGCGCGGGCATGCCGTTGTCCCCAGTTCTCCCGTTGTACCCTACGAAGACCCTACCCTGCTGTTCACGAACGCGGGGATGAACCAATTCAAGGACGTCTTTCTCGGCACTGGAAAACGGGAATATACACGCGCCGCCGACACACAAAAGTGCATTCGTGTGAGCGGCAAGCACAACGACCTCGAAGAAGTCGGGCGGGACACTTATCACCATACGTTCTTCGAAATGCTGGGCAACTGGTCATTCGGCGATTACTACAAGAAAGAAGCCATCGAATGGGCGTGGGAACTGCTGACGAAGGTCTGGGGTTTGCCCAAAGATCGGCTGTGGGTAACAGTATATAAGGACGATGACGAAGCTGAAAAGCTTTGGAAATCCGTCACAGACATAAACCCGAAACACGTGCTGCGTTTCGGCGAGAAAGATAATTTTTGGGAGATGGGCGAAACTGGTCCCTGCGGTCCCTGTTCTGAAATACACTACGACTCAACGCCCAGCGGTACAGCCGTAGCCTCGATGGTCAATGCAGGAACGCCCGATGTAATTGAAATCTGGAATCTCGTGTTCATTCAGTATAATCGAGACGGGAATCGCAAACTCACTCCCCTGCCTGCTAAACACGTCGATACGGGAATGGGCTTCGAGCGCATTTGCACGGTCCTGCAGAAAAAAAACTCGAATTACGACACGGATGTCTTCAGTCCGCTTCTGAAAAAAATCAGCGACACCGTTAAGAAGCCCTATACTGGGAAACTTGATTCCGAGACTGACATTGCGATGCGCGTGATTGCCGACCATATTCGAGCACTCGCGTTCGCCATAGGCGATAGCGCCGTGCCATCCAACGAAGGCAGGGGCTACGTGCTGCGACGCATCCTGCGCCGCGCGGCTCGGTTCGGGCGAAATCTAGGAATGCACGAGCCGTTCATCTATAAGTTGGTGCCGACACTCGTTGAGACGATGAGCGATGTGTTTCCAGAGATAAAGGAAAAGCAATCGCATATTGAGAAAGTTGTAAAAGGCGAGGAAGAAGGCTTTAACGCTACACTTGACCGAGGTTTAATCCAGTTTGAAAACGAAGCTTTCGCAAATGCTCTTACAACTACCGCTCATGCAGAAGGTCTCCAAATCACAAGAACCTCGCAAGCGTGGTGGGGAAAGCCTCCAGAAGAGGTCAAATATTATAACATGCGTTTCTTCAAGGATCAGAAACATATAGCCGAATTCAAATTCGAGGAATTGCGTGATGGCGCCTGGAAACAAATTCTCAAAACACAGCCATCAATTTCAGGTGATGACGCTTTTAAATTATATGATACTTATGGTTTTCCGCTAGACCTCACTGCATTGCTGGCGAAAGAGCGCGGGATGGGAATTGACGAAGAAGGTTTTGAAGGGCTTATGGAACAACAGCGAAATAGGTCTCGCACTATTTCCTTTCATGATACTGTTTCAGTATCTGATAGTGCAACCGTTGCGGCTCCACAAGGGAAAGTATCGAAAAACGAACTTGAAGAATTTATTCGGAGTATCGACAGAAGCGAAACGAAGTTCACCGGGTATGATGAATTAACAACAGCGACAAAAGTCGTAAAAGGCGATCGGCATTTGTTGATTTTGGCAGAAACGCCTTTCTACGCCGAGTCCGGCGGGCAGGTTGGCGACCAAGGGACGATTGAAATCGCCGATAAGCAGTATCTTGTGCATGACACCCAAAAATACGGAAGCCACAGTGTTCATATTTTGCAATCGCCCGCTGGTTTCATGCTGGGCGAAACTGTACGCGCTCGGGTCGATCAGGAACGCCGCTCATCCATCATGCGGAACCACACGGCAACACACTTGGTGCACGCCGCGCTCAGGAACATTCTCGGCACGCACGTGCATCAAGCCGGGTCGCTGGTTGCGCCTGACCACTTGCGTTTCGATTTCGCGCATTTTTCAAAAGTGAGCGAGGCAGAGTTAAAGGACATCGAAGCGCTCGTGAACGAAAAAATCAAAGAAAATATCACACTCTCGCACCACCGCGCTATTCCATTCGACGAGGCAAAGAAAATGGGCGCGTTGATGTTCTTCGGCGATAAGTACGGCGAGCGGGTAAATGTGGTGGAGTTTGGTGCATTCAGCAAAGAGTTTTGTGGCGGCACGCACGTGAAATCCACCGGCGAGATTAGTTATTTCAAATTACGCCATGAGGGCAGCGTCGCGAGCGGTGTGCGACGAGTTGAAGCGGTAACGGGAAATTTTGCGCTCGAACTGCTGAAACTACAAGAACAGTCGTTCACTGATCGGCTGGAATATGCCTTCCGTGAGCTGGATGAACTGCACTTGCTGAAAAACCAACTTTCAACATCCAGTGGCAATGTCTCACCGCTCGCACAGGAAACATTCGCCGCTGTGGAAAAAGAACTGGATTTGCTCAAGAAGCTGAACCGCCAGTCCGGCGCTGGCTATTCGGAATTGCGGAAGGAATTCGAAAGCCAGTCCGCACGCTTCCGCGACCTCGAAAATATTATCCTGCAAATTGCAGAGAAAAAGAAGGGGTTCGAAAAAGAACTCGCACAGTATCGATTAAAATCCTTATCTTCCAGTATCGATTCATTGGTTACGGGAGCCGTGTCCGTCAACGGGCTCAAGCTCGTCACAGCGACTGTGACGGTAGCCTCGGCTGACGAGTTAAAATCGCTGGGCGATACGTTGCGCTCGAAATTAGGCAGCGGTGTCGGCGTGCTTGCTTCCGTACTCGATGGGAAAGTGAATCTCGTCTGTGTTGTAACGGATGACCTTGTTGCCGCGAAGAAACTTGAGGCGGGCAAGATCGTCAGCGCGGTGGCAAAACTGCTGGGCGGCGGTGGCGGCGGCAAGCCGCACCTCGCGACAGCAGGTGGAAAAGATGTAGCGAAGCTGGATGAGGCGTTGCGCGAAACTCAAACAATTGTTAAATCGCTGCTAAAATAACACATGACCGCTTACGAACGGCTGCTCTCCATACGCAATGAGCGAGGCGCGGGTTACCTCATCTTGATCGACCCGGACAAAATGAGCGCCGAACAACTGCCCTCGTTCGTACGCTTGGCTACCGAAGCGGGGGCAGACGGATTCCTCGTCGGCGGAAGTTTAATGCATACAACTGCGTTCGACGAACAAATTAAGCTTATCAAACGCAATACCACAGTCCCGGTCGTTATCTTCCCGGGCAGTTTAATGCAAGTTTCCTCGAACGCTGACGCGATTTTTTTTCTGCTTTTGATCAGCGGAAGGAACCCCGAGCATCTCATTGGGAACCAAGTCATAGCCGCGCCCGTCGTCAAAAAAATGGGGCTAGAGGCAATTTCCACCGGGTATATGATCATCGAATCCGGTGTCACGACTTCGGTGGAGTTCATGAGCAACACGAAACCCATTCCGCGCAACAAGCCGGATATCGCCCTTGCACATGCTCTGGCGGCTGAAATCATTGGGATGAAATTCCTGTACCTTGACGCCGGGAGCGGCGCAGACGTCTCAGTCCCCGAAGCGATGATTCGACTCCTTTCGAAAAAAAGCTCGGTCCCGCTGATTATCGGCGGCGGCGTCCGTACACCGGACGAAGCGCGCAAAAAAGCGGCTGCGGGGGCATCGTTTGTCGTGACCGGAACAATTACCGAAGAAAACTCCCACCGTGGGATCATCAAAGAATTCGCCGACGCTATTCATATCGGCGCAAAGGTAAAAGCCTAAGCTATTCGCTCTCTCTATGAATAAGCGCCGCCAGTTTATTACCGAATCCCTTCGCGATAGCGCGAGCACAAAGCAACGTATCGAGCAGCAATGTGCAGACGACATCGAAAAAGCTATCGGCTTGCTCGTAACTGCACTCAAGAATAAGAAGAAAATCCTGCTCTGCGGCAACGGCGGAAGCGCGGCCGATGCCCAGCACCTCGCTACTGAATTTATTATCCGGCTCAATCCAAAACTGAAGCGTCCCGGCTTACCCGCTATAGCGCTCACAACAGATAGTTCAACGCTCACTGCGGGAGCGAATGACTTCGGTTATGACGCTGTCTTTGCACGCTCAGTGGAAGCGTTAGGCAACGAAGGTGATGTGTTGATTGGCATCAGCACGAGCGGTAACTCGGAGAGCGTTAATCGCGCGTTCCGAACTGCGAAAGACAAAAAGATTCTCACCATCGGTTTTGTTGGCAAAGATGGCGGCAAATCCAAGGGTCTTGTTGATCTTGCCATAGTCATTCCCTCCGATGATACCCAGCGTATTCAGGAGGGGCATATTACCATCGGGCATATTATTTTTCAGCAGGTTGAGCAGGAGCTATTTGGAGAGTAATTTTAGGACTGCATCAACTCCCGATGGGATCGCTTTGCGACATGTTGATGCAGTGCCCCAATAACGATTGGGGCACTCCCACGACAAAATTTACCGCCTTCTCCTATGCCCCAACAACAGCGTAAGGATTTCCTTATCCCGCTGCTGACGGTCGTCTCAGACGCCATCGCGATTGAGGCGGCATTTTTGTTCTCTTTCTGGCTTCGCTTTTACTCTCCCCTGACGGAATATCTGCCCGTCGAGTTAGGATTACCACCGCTTGACGCCTACATCTTCGGATCGTTTGTCGTCATTCCGGCGTGGCTACTGCTGTTCAACTCCCGCAAAATGTATACCCCGCGCCGCGTCATATATTTCTCGGACGAATTTTTTGCGGTTGTACGGCTGGTATTCTTCGGCATGCTGATGGTAATGTCGGCCGCGTTTTTCTACCGAGCTTTTTCCTATTCGCGCGTCGTGTTTGCACTCCTGGGCGTGACGTCGGTTGCGTTCATTGCACTAGGCCGGTACGTTGTCTTGCGCTTCGAACAGCGTTGGTATACTCGCGGAAAAGACGTGAAGCGAGTGTTAATCGTTGGCTCCAACCCGTTCGCGCTGCGAGTCCTCCAAAGCATTAAGCAGAACCCTAAACTCGGTTACCAGATCGTCGGCTACTGCGCTCCCAACGGACGAGGCGACGGCGCTTCGGTTTACGCAGAGCAATTAGGAAGTATTGAAGATGTGCCTTCGCTCATACGGTCGCAGCATATCGATATCGTCCTTGTCGCACTGGATTATACCGACCATGCAAAGCTCTACGAAATGGTGAAAGAGTGTGAAGGGTTAAATACGGAAATCATGATGGTACCGGATACGCTTGAGTTGATGACGAGTCAGGTACGCATAAAAGAAATCGAAGGCATTCCGTTTATCAAGCTCAAAGCTGTGCCGCTGACAACGTGGAATCATATCATTAAGCGGACGTTTGACATTGTGTTCGCAGTTGTCGTCTTGATTCTCATAAGCCCTGTGTTATTGCTGTTAGCAATCATCATTAAGCTGGATTCAAAAGGGCCGATGCTGTTTCTTCAAGAGCGCGTTGGCTTGGATGGGAAACCGTTCAACGTGATGAAATTTCGTTCGATGCGAGTCGATGCGGAACAACAAACGGGCCCCGTCTGGGCGAAAAAGGACGACCCGCGAACAACACGCATCGGGGCATTCCTCCGTCGCTTCAGCTTGGATGAACTACCACAACTTTTCAACGTGCTGAAAGGTGATATGAGCATTGTTGGTCCACGGCCTGAGCGCCCCCATTTCGTGGAGCAATTCAAGAAAGAAATCCCAAAATATCTCGACCGGCATCGCGTGAAAACAGGTATGACCGGCTGGGCGCAGGTCAACGGCCTGCGAGGCAACGCTCCCATCGAAGAGCGAACAAAATACGACATCTACTACATTGAGAATTGGTCGTTGGTATTCGACCTGAAGATTATCCTGAAGACGATTCGAGCGGTTTTATTTGGTGAGGACGCGTACTAGTTTTTACTTCAACCTAAACAAAAACGTGACAACAGCGTTCTGCTCTAACTGGGGCTGGGTAGAACGGAGAGGTTCAAACTTCCACAAACGTACCGCTTTCATTGCAGCGTCTTCGAGCTTCGTATTCCCTTTCTGCTCAGGCTGGACGGCTTTCACGCTGCCATCCGGCATCACCATAGTTAAAATTTTAATCTGCGCTTGAACGTTCACGCCTTCCGGATAGCGGGGCAAATCTCCGCTGATGCGTTTGCGCGAGCCGCCGTCAAGCCATTGAATCGAGTAACTCGCACCACGGTCGATATCGGCTCCGACGCCGGAACTGCCTAACGGCCCCGTGCCGCCGGGACCTCCGCCGACCGTTTCTCCGGGCGTCAATCGCTCACGCTCGCCAACCTGCTGGTCGGAACGAACATCTCGCTCACCGACTGCACGCGATTCATCAGGACGGGCTTTTGTGCCTGCTACCGGCGCATCCACCTTATCTGTTTTTAGGACGTTAATAACTTCATCAGACATATCGCGCATTCGCCGTTCGGGTAAAATCACCGGCTGAGATGCTTTTTGCGTTTTCGCAGTGGTCTTTGAGGCGGTTGTTGTCGCTTTAACGGGACTGGCGGGTGTAACCGACGGGACAGTGCTCAAACTTGGGCTTGTGGTAGCACCCCAGCTAACTTCCACAAACTCCTGTGTTTCGAGTGCATCGGGCAGGTAGATAAAAAATAGCAAGAGCAGCAATGCTGCATGCATGAGCACGGAGCTAAACCACCCAATCGTTCGTTCACGCGAGAATTTCATGCTTTTTCTCACTGGGTCGGCTGCGTGGCGATTAAAAACCTCGAGGCGCCGACGCCCTTTGCAATATCCAGAACTTGAACGACACTTTGAAGATTGACGGTCTTATCGGCGTTCACGACCACCACACGGTCCTTGTTTTCGCCAAGAAATTTAGAAAGTTTTGCGCCCAGCGTCTCCGTTGTTACCTGCTCGTTATTCAGATACATCCCACCCTGCTCGGTCAACGAGATAATCGCTTCCCGCTTTGTATCGACTTCACCCGTTTCGGATTTCGGGAGCTGAACTTTAATGCCGGGCTGGATCACGAACGAGGAGGAGAGCAAAAAGAAAATGAGCAGCAACAGAACTATGTCTGTCAGCGACGAAAATGCAAACACACTCAGATGCTTTTGTTCCGCCTTGAATTTCATTTTCAACCCTTCTTCTGGAAGTATTCTTCGCGCTCAACTTTCCCGCTGCCTGCCATACTCATCGGCTCACTGACGTCGCCCAGCCTGCCGGAACGCACCAGATCGAGGAATTCCTCCGAGGCGCTTTCCATCTCGAATACCGCCCTCTGCACGCGGGAAACAAAATAATTGTAAAAGGCGTACGCCGGGATACCAACGATCAGCCCAAACGCTGTTGTAAGCAAAGCTTCCCAAATTCCACCGGCAAGTTCAGAAGGATTCACCACTCCGCTCAGCTGCTGGATTGTCTGAAATGCCCCGATCATACCTGTGACCGTCCCAAGGAATCCCAAGAGCGGCGCAACTCCGGCGATGGACGCCAGTATTCCCAACCCACGCTCGAGATGATAGACCTCTTCTTTGCCGGCATTTTCGATCGCTTCGCTCACGCGTTCGGCTCCATCCGGATATTTGGTAAGCCCGCGGCGCATCAAGTTGGCAATCGGAGCTTGTGTCTTAGCGCAGAAATTAATCCCCGCCATGATATCGCCTTTCTGCAGCACGCTGCGCAAGCGCATCATGAACTGCCCGGCGTCGATTTGCGCTTTACGCAAAACCAGAAAACGCTCGACGACAATCACCACTGCGATCAACGAGCAGAGGAGGATCGGGTACATCAAAATACCGCCTTTGGTGTACATCTCAAGAAGGTTCATATTCGCCTTTCAGCACGCTGATGAAAAATTCAGTTTCCTGCCATACGAATTTTATCGATAAAATGGTGCGACTTGATTTCCTGGGCAAAATTCTCTATCGCTTTCTTTGCATCCGCTGCAGAGGGAAACTTGCCAACCCGCACGGTGTACCACGTCATTTGCCGGGCTTCAATCGGTTCGAGAAACGCGGGATATCCGGCGTCCGCCAACCGATGAACGACTGTCTCGGCGTTGTTCTTATCGAGCAAAGCATACACCTGAACGGTATAGCTGCCTTGCATTTCATCCAAGCTGGCCATATCAACCTTCGGGAGTGCCCCCATTTCTTGAGTAGGAGCGGACTTTTGTACCGGCGTCGTTTGCTGCTGCGTCGATGCCAATTGTGTCTGTGGCTGTTGAGCAGGCGTTTGCTGCCTCGTTGCCGTTTGCGTGGGACGCGTGCGTTTTGGGAACTTGATCGGGTCGAGCAGTTTCATCGGATTTTCAGCCTTCCGACGCTCCTCAATTTTAGGCGTTTCGACTGGCTTCTGCTGGGCAACTTGCTGCTGAGGAGGCGCTTGAACTTGTTGCGCCGCCTGCTGATCAGCTTGCTGCGCGGCCTGGTCTTCGGCCTGCGGTTCTTCTTGAGGCGGCAGTTGTTCCGACGGCTGCTCTTGCACTTGTGCGACTTCCGGCTCGCTACTTCCCCACAGCTTCACAATACCGAGCTTGTTCACCATATAGACAGCGCCACCCAACACACCGAGCACAACAAGTATGATGACCATACGCGCGCCTTGGCCTCCTCGTTCACGCCGCGGAGGCTCGGCGGATTCCGTCATCTCGCCTTCTTCCGGCTGTGAGGGTTCTTCCGACGGCAGGTCTTCTAAATTACCTTCATCGTTTAAATTTAAATCGGGCATACTAACTCCTCCTTATTGTGGGGTATCAATAATTCAGAATATCTTACCAACGGTAACTGAGGCCGCCGGTCACCATTAACGGCGGCGCTTGATAGCCTTTCCAGATTTCGTACTTTTCATTGGCGATGTTCTGGGCATCGACAAAAATGTTAAGCGACGGCAACGGTTCGTATTCTATTCTCAAGCCGACCAACAAGAACCCCGGCAACTCTGCCAAGGCAGCAAGGCTTGATTCTCGGACGCCATAATAGCTCACGTTCGGTGTGAAGCTGACTCCGAACGGAAACCAATGCGTGTACGAGCCGCCGGCTTCGTACTTCGGCACGTACGGCACCGCCCTGTCAGAAGCGTCGTTCTTTGTAGAGTTCACCGCCACCTTACCAGAAACATAATCATTCGGCGTTAACTTTGCAAACCCTTCTGCTTGATATTTCCAGAATGTTGCTCCAGTATACGCAAATTGCCATATTCCCGCATTGAGAGGGTCGAAAGGCATGGCATACAGGTCCACGCGTTCATTGCTCGCGCTCAACAGTGTCTTGACGGAGCCCGACCAGTCGGATTCTATTGCTGCTGTGAGTCTCCGATTAACATCTGAATGCCAAAAAGCAGAACCGGCGGAAAGATACGGGTTCGCTTGTACGCTTCCCTCAAGCTCATGAAAGCCAACCCTGCCCGAATAGGAAACAGACGCCAGATGCGCTCCACCAACACGGTATCCGATCGCAACATCCGGATAAATCCGGGAGAAACGCTGATTCGACATTCCTTTTACCGAGTACGCGCTCGCCGCGCCTTGCAGGAACAAATTATTCCACCAGTAACGCGAGGTGCCTACGCGGAGCTGAAAGAGCGTCAAGTGTCCAGAATGCGCCCCTGAGAGGGTTGCGTTCGTATAACTGACGTTACCAACCAACGTCACCGAGCTCAACGGAAGCTCCGCATTCAACCCCAGCGTTGCTTTTTGTTGTAAGGTTTTCGCAGCGCTATCGTCAACTTGAAAATAAGAATAGTCGAGATTTGGCGTCAGCGAAAATTCGGTTAACTGCTCCTGCGAGAGCGACAATCCCAGACGATAATTTGTTATCTCACGACGAGTCGCCGGAGAGGGCGAGCCGTAAAAACGGTAGCCCTCCGAACCATAGGAGACATTACCTCCCAGCCTGTATCCTTCAAATGCGCCACTCTCGAAAAGCATTCCTCCACTCACTCCGAGATGGCCTCCCGAACGATCTGAATGGTCGACATATCCTTTCGTGCGATGGTAACCGACACTGACCAG
Organism: Ignavibacteriota bacterium; assembly: GCA_022616555.1. Taxonomy (GTDB): domain Bacteria; phylum Bacteroidota; class Ignavibacteria; order UBA10030; family UBA10030; genus JAKEEG01. Next base: position 11,904 of record JAKEEG010000068.1, read on the forward strand.
ATAATCATAAGTGGGAAGAGCTTGTCCCAACCATAACTCTGCGCGCGGAGTAAAGTAACTTCCTAAACTTGCCATCGCCTGCCCGCTGAGAATCGATGAAGACGAAAGGAGCGATTCTTTCTGCCTGTTTTCAAGCTCTACAGTAACTCGCTCACGCGACCCCATGACATGATAGCCCCTGACGTCTGCCACGCGTGGGCGTTCCGCGACACCTAGCTTGTACACGTCCGGAGCGCTCAATGAAACAATCCCGGTGATGACAAACTCCGGTAGCTCAATTTTGGGCAGCTGCGGATTTTGTGCTTCCTCCGTCTGCGGCAGTTCGACTTTTCGGGCCTCGGGTTCTTTTTTCTCAGTCGGCCCAGTACGCTGTTGAGCGTGCACTGACACTGTCAGCGCTGCCAGTAGAATATATGCAACAAGCCGTCTCACGTTATTTCCCCGCCAAAGCTTTCAACCTGCGGTCTGCTTCTGCCGTTATCTGTGCGTCTTTCTTAATTTTGAGAGCGTTCTGATACGCTTCTTTTGCTTTAGGAATGTCCTTCAAATTTTCATACGCAATACCGAGGCCAAGATACGCCCGCACTACCCAATCTTCAAAAGAAGGATACACGTAGCGTACCCGCAGATACGCGGTCACAGCTCCCTGCCAGTCCTTCCGTTCAGCAAGAAACGCTCCGATGAGGTACTGTGCCTCAGCGCCGATCCCGTCGTTGCGTGATGTTGCAACTTCCTGCGCGAGCTCAAGCGCCTTTGCTGCATCGCCGGATTTTTGATTGAGGCGTGCCAGCGCAACGTTGGATTTTGCCGCGCCGTCCGAATTCGCATACCGTTTCGCAACAGCTTCAAACTGATTCTTCGCTTCCTCCGGGTCGCCGTTATCCAGGAACGCGGCGCCTTTCATATACGCCGCTTCTGCCGCGGCATTGGACTGCGGGTAGTTTGCCTGGATTTTTTCAAAGACGCGAAGCGCCTTGTCGTACATCTTGAGGTCGAAGTAAATCGTGCCGGCTTCAACAAGCGCGTCAGCCGCAACACTCGACGGCGCGCCCTGCGCCCCCGCCGCCCGCTCAAATGCAGAAGCAGCTTCCGAAGCGCGGTCTAACCCCTGCAGGCTTTTGCTATACCAGAAAAGCGCGTTCGCAACTAACTTGGAGTCCGGATATTTGGTTGTAAAGGACTGAAACGCGGTCGCAGCCTCTGCATATTGCTTCTGGTTGTAGAGCAGGTCCGCTTTCTTCAGCGCGAGGTCTTCGGCAACAGGCGAGTTCGGGTTCGCCTGCAGGAATTTATCTATCACGCCCGCGGCCTCCTGCTGTTTGCCTTGCGCAACCAAGCAGTACTGAATGCCTGTTAGCGCGTCTGCGGTGTACTGGGTATTAGGATATTTCAGCAACAGGTCACGGTAGGATTTTTCCGCTTCCGCGTATTTCTGCAGATTATAATTTGCATCACCGATGCTATATAATGCGCGGGGAACAACATCACTGGAAGGATACGCTGAAAGCACTTTCCGGAATTCCTTAATCGCGTCGGCATATGCCTTGCTTTGGAAGTGAATCCAGCCCAGCGCGTATTGAGAATCGTCCGCATACGCTGAATTGGGAAATGTCCTCATCACTGCCGTAAACTGTTGTGACGCCTGAGCCAGATCGCCGTCCCGGTAATACGTCTGTCCAAGCTGGTAGAACGCGTATTCCACTCCCTCGCGCTGGGCGTATTGCCTTGTGACGATACGGTACGTGGCGGAAGCGTTCTTATAATCCTTTAGGAAGAAATACGAATCCCCAAGCCTGATGCGCGCGTCAAACACGAATTTTCCGTTGGGGAAAGCATTCAACAACCTGGTAAATGCATCCCGGGATTTATCGAATTCATTGAGCTTGTAATGAGACCAGGCAACGCCGTACATCGCCTCTTCTTTGCGCTCGTGGCTTGCAAGGCTTGCCACCTTCTGATACTGGCCAATGGCAAGTTTGTATTCGCTCATCTGGTACAGTGCTTCAGCCTGCCAAAATGCAGCATCGACAGCTAATGGAACCTTTGGATAGTCCTTAATAAACTCGGCAAAACCGGCGGCTGCTTCTGTGAATTTTTTGAGCTTGTACATGCTCCACGCCCCTTGGTAGCCGGCGGAGCTTTTCACATCAAACGACGCATTCGGCTGTGCGACGGCCTTTTCAAACATGGCAGTCGCCTGCTCAAAATTCTCTTCGAGGATAAGACATTCTCCAGCCATGCGATAGGCGTCGGGAAGCACATCACTCTTGGGATAGCCGTCGATCAAGCGCTCAAAAAATCCCCGCGCTGCAGTATAGTCTTTCTCATCGAAAGAAATAATGCCTGCGTCGTATAACGCGTTGTCGGAAAATTCGCCCATCGGCGCGCGGGTCACGACGTCCTGAAAAATCTGCACGGCGGCTTTACGTTCGCCGGCGAATTTTGTTGCAACGCCGCTTCGATAGAGCCCCGCGTGGGCAAGAGCATCGCTGCCGGAGCTGAGCCTGCCGAATGCTTCTGCAGCCTGCGCAAATTTGTCCTGTTTCATGAAGCTCCAACCAAGGGCGTAAATCACTTCACGCTCCAGTTTGCTGCCGCGGTGATCCTTGAGAAAACCTTCATACAGCTTTTGCGCTGAAGAATACTGGTCCTGGTGATAGTACGCCTCTGCAATCAAATAATCGGCTTCCGCTTTTTCCTGTGCTTCGGTAATGCTCGGCTTTGCCGTCATGAGATAGTTAATGGCGTGCTTGTAGTCCTTCACGTAAAAATAGCACTCACCGACCCGCACTTTGGAAGCCGAGACCAGACTGCTCTGCGGAAATTCTTTTACCAGCTTCTCATACCAATCGACGGCTTTGGGATACTCTTTCTTTTGTTGGTATGTCCACGCAACAGAATAGAGCGAGTAATCCCGCAGACGATTGTTAGGATAATGTTCGTAAGCGATGGTGTAGTACTTCAGCGCAGCGTCGTAATCCTGCACCCGCACAGATGCCTCCCCGATCCAGTATGCCGCTTCGCCGGCAAGTTCACGGTCACCGTAGTCGTCCAGCACTGTTTTGAACGCGCCGATTGATTCGGGAATGTTTTTCAGTTTCAGGTTGGCTTCGCCCAAACGGAAATATGCATCATCGGTAAGTGGTGTTGCCGGATAATCTTTTACGTACCTTCCGGCAAGTCTCGCAACGTCTTTGTACTTTCCGAGCTGATAACGACATTCAATGCCGAGGAACTCCGCTTCACCGCGGCGGATACTCGCTGGGTACTTGTCAAGAAACTTGTTGAATTGCTCCAGCGCTTGTTGATAGAGATTGTCTTTGTATAAACCGTACGCAAAAGTAAAATCCTGGTCTTCTGCAACGGCCGATGACGCGCGCTGAATAGAGGACTGGCTGTAGAGCGATGGCTGGTAAACAACTGGAAGAGAAAAAAGCGAAAGAAGAAAAGACAGCTTAAGGATTCGACTTCCCCCAGTCATACGGTACAACAACAAAATATGTAGAAGGTAACGCACGAAGCTTAAAGTAGAAAATAAGACAACTGGACTAACTACTTAATTTAATGCAATCCGTTCTTGAAGTCAAGAAGATTAGGAAATCGCGCAGAGTTGTGGTTTTATTTGGTGAACAACTGTGCTCCATATCGCCCATCCTGCCGCTTCCAACCACTCCGCTACAATACTTTAGACACAACAACAAGGCGAATAGTTCCTTTGGAAAAACGTGGAAACCGTAGAGAAGAATGTACGTGGGCGCGGATCACCAGGCAATTTCGCGATGGTACTCTTGTAAGCTCTTGACTTGCAACGCTTCCGCCTTCTGACGCTCGATGCCCTTCACGGCAGTTGCCGCGGCGGAAAGTGTGGTGATAAACGCAATCTTCTGCTCGATCGCAGCCCAGCCGATTGCGTACTCGTCATAACGGGACTCTTCGCCAAGCGGCGTGTTAATCACCATCTGAATTTCGCCGTTCTTGATCAAATCAACGATGTTCGGCCTGCCCTCGTTTACTTTATAGACCGCCTTGGCAGGAATGCCGTTCTCGATTAGGAACTTGCTTGTGCCTTCCGTAGCAACAAAAGAGAACCCAAGGCTCTGGTATTCGCGCACAATGTTCAGCGTGATGTTGTTCTTGTCGCTGTTATTGACGCTGATAAAAACTGTGCCGGAATTCGGCAGCGCGTTGCCGGCTGCAACCTGCGATTTCGCGACCGCCCCGCCGAAGGTCGGAGAGATGCCCATGACCTCGCCGGTGGAGCGCATTTCGGGACCGAGGTACATCGGCACGCGCGGGAATTTCGAGAACGGGAACACCGCTTCTTTCACGGAAATATGTTTCAGGCTCTTGAAGTCCAATTCTTTTATGTCGAGTTCTTTGAGCGTACGGCCGACCATTATTTTCGCCGCGACCTTCGCAAGCGGTATGCCAATCGCTTTGCTGACGAACGGCACCGTGCGCGAGGCTCGCGGGTTCGCCTCGATGACGTACACGACGCCATCCTTCATTGCATACTGCACGTTGATAAGCCCGATAACCTTAAGCGACTTGGCAAGCTTGATGGTGTAGGCTTTTATTTGATCAAGATTATCAGGCGAGATCATATACGGCGGGATGACGCACGAGCTATCGCCCGAATGGATGCCGGCTTCTTCAATATGCTCCATAATCCCGCCGATGAATACTTCCTTGCCGTCGCTCGCGGCATCGACGTCGAATTCGAACGCGTCTTCAAGAAAACGGTCGATGAGCACGGGGTGTTCGGGCGAGACATCCACTGCCTTCCTCATATACTCGCGGACGGCATTGCTGTTGTAGCAAATCTCCATCGCTCGGCCGCCCAACACATACGACGGGCGGACAAGCACTGGATAGCCGATTTGCTCCGCCACGAGTACTGCATTGTTGATGGAGTACGCAGTTCCGTACTTCGGATGCGCGATTTTTAATTTTCGAAGCATTGCACCAAACCGCTGGCGGTCTTCCGCAATGTCGATGCCGTCCGGCGATGTGCCGAGTATCTTCACGCCGTGATCTTCCAAGCCCTTCGACAACTTGAGCGGAGTTTGTCCACCGAAGCTCACGATGACGCCATCCGGCTGCTCGTGATCGCATATATTCAGCACGTCCTCGAGTGTCAGCGGCTCGAAGTACAACTTGTCAGTCGTATCGTAATCCGTTGAGACTGTCTCCGGATTACAGTTGATCATGATCGTCTCGACGCCCTCTTCTTTTAGCGCAAACACGCCATGGACACAGCAATAATCGAACTCAATCCCCTGCCCTATTCTGTTCGGTCCGCCGCCGAGGATAACGACTTTCTTTCTCTCTGAGCGGATGGATTCGTTTTCCTCATCATACGTCGAATAGTAATACGGCGTATACGCCTCAAACTCCGCAGCGCAAGTATCGACAACCTTGAACGAGGGGATGACTTTCAGTTGTTTGCGCAACTGCCGGATTGCCTTTTCGGTGGTGCCCCACATAAATGCGAGCTGCCTATCGGAGAAGCCGTACTGCTTCGCCTTCAGCATAACTTCCCTGGTGACAGGAGATGGCACCTTGCTCTTTTTATCGGATTTAGCCGCTTTATCCACCTTGGGGCGGAATGCTACTAACTCTTTTTCAAGTTCAACTATCTGCCGGATATTATAAAGGAACCACGGGTCGATTTTTGTGATACGGTGAAGCTCATCAAGCTCAACACCAAGCAAGAAGGCATAGCGGAGATAGAAGATATTCTCTGGCTTGGGCATCTTGAGCTGGTCGAGCACTTTTTTCTTTAGCCCGTTACGTTTCTGCGGCGTAAGCTCGCGCCAGTCGAATAAGTCTTTCCCGTCCGAGCCAAGCCCAAACCGCCCCTGCTCGAGCGAGCGCAGGGCTTTCTGCAAGGACTCTTTAAACGTCCTGCCAATTGCCATCGCCTCGCCTACGGATTTCATCTGTACGCCGAGGGTGTCGTCAACGCCTTTGAACTTCTCGAAGTCCCAGCGGGGGATTTTCGTCACGCAGTAATCAATTGTCGGCTCGAATGACGCAGGTGTCAGTTTAGTAATGTCGTTGGGAATTTCATCGAGCGTATAGCCGACGGCAAGCTTCGCCGCTATTTTCGCTATGGGAAAACCCGTGGCTTTCGACGCTAACGCAGAGGAGCGCGAGACACGCGGGTTCATCTCGATAACGATCATCCTCCCGTTCTGCGGATTCACAGCGAATTGGATGTTCGAGCCGCCGGTTTCTACACCGATCTCGCGGATAATCTTTTTCGATGCGTCGCGCATCGTTTGGTATTCTTTGTCCGTGAGCGTTTGCGCGGGCGCGACGGTGATCGAGTCGCCAGTATGAACGCCCATCGGGTCAAAATTCTCAATCGAGCAAATGATGACGACATTGTCCTTCAGGTCGCGCATCACTTCCAGCTCGTACTCCTTCCAGCCAATGACGGATTCTTCGATGAGGATTTCATGCATCGGACTGCTCTGCATGCCGTGCTCTGCTTTCTCGCGGAACTCTTCGATATTGTACGCGATGCCACCGCCTGTTCCGCCGAGCGTGAACGACGGGCGGATAATAGCGGGGAATCCAGTCGTCTCGACAATCTTCATCGCTTCGTCCATCGTTTTAGAGAATCCACCGCGCGCGGTTTCAAGTCCGATGTTATCCATCGACTTCTGAAACAGTTCGCGGTCTTCCGCTTTTTTGATGGCTTCGAGCTTCGCGCCGATGAGCTCGACTCCGTACTTGCGCAACACGCCGCTCTCTGCGAGAGCGACGGCGGTGTTGAGTGCGGTTTGTCCACCCATTGTTGGGAGGATAACATCCGGGCGCTCGCGGTCGATGATTTTCTCGACGAACTCCGGGGTAATCGGCTCGATGTACGTGGCATCGGCGAGGTCGGGGTCCGTCATGATCGTCGCTGGATTGCTGTTGATGAGGATAACGCGGTAGCCCTCTTCGCGCAGGACTTTGCAGGCTTGGGTGCCGGAGTAATCAAATTCGCACGCCTGACCGATGACAATCGGTCCGGATCCGATAATTAATATGGACTCAATATCCGTGCGTTTGGGCATTGCGTAACGGTAAGATACAGTTGTAGGGGTTCACACCTCTGAACCCCTACGCGGTTGTAATAATATAGAGAAAATTTTGTGAAGGGAAAAGAAAAATCTTATTCAACCTTCCGAAGGCTTGAAACCTTCGGAAGGTTATCACTCAATGCCCACCACCCTCCAACATCTTGAATCCATGAATCAACCACGGGAACAACGCATCCAACGACTCCTGCACTCCTCGTTTAGAGCCAGGCAGATTAATAATAACCGTACTGCCGCACACGCCGGCTTTTCCGCGTGAGAGCATCGAGAGCGGCATGCGCTCTTGACCGTAGGCGCGGGCGGCTTCGTTAATACCCGGGATTTCACGCTCGATGACGCGGGTGGTGGCTTCTGGTGTTACGTCGCGGGGACCTAAACCCGTCCCGCCTGTAGTAATGACAAGGTTGAGCTTCATCTCGGTCGCATACTTGCGAAGCCTCGCCTCGATCTTCGGAACATCATCATCCACTACTGAGTAATCGGCAACCTCAACACCCTCCTGCTTTAGGCGCTCGACCATGTATTTCCCCGACGTATCCTCCTTTTTGCCCATTGCGACAGAGTCAGATACAACGAGAACAGCAGCCTTGAGCTTCATCCCCTCAGGCGGCTTGAAGTCCGTCTTCCCCCCCGTTTTTTTAATGAGCTTAATCTCCGAAATCACCATCGATTCATCCACAGCTTTCATCATATCATAGAGCGTCAACGCCGCGGCTGATGCGGCGGCAAGGGCTTCCATCTCCACGCCGGTTTTGTAGATGGCTTTGACTTCAGTGATGATTTCAATTCGATTATCATACACATCAAACCGGCAATCGATAAAATCCAACGGCAGCGGATGACAATAAGGAATCAGTATGCTCGTATTCTTCGCCGCCTGCACGGCTGCAACTCGAGCAACGGCAAGGGCATCCTTCTTTGGAAGTGTGTTTTCCCTTAATGCCTTGATTGCCTCGGAGCTTGCCGTAAGTGTCGCAGAGGCTATCGCCGTGCGGAGCGTGCTGGATTTTTTGGAGATGTCGATCATGTAATTTCCTCAAATAGTGCTAAACAATATACTTTAAAAAGAAAGTCATAACAACAGACCCCATCCTCACCTTCCCCTAAGAGGGGAAGGAACACATTCCCTCTCCTCTTAGGAGAGGGATAGGGTGAGGTCTTCAAGAATCAATTTTCCATTTCTCGCTCATTTTTCCTATATTAAATCTAGCAGAAGACAGGAGAACACAATGCCAAGCTCTGACAGTTTCAAAACCCACTCAGAACTCAAAGTCGGAAGTAAAACCTACAAGTATTACTCGCTCCCCAAACTCGAAAAAAGCATCGGGACAAAGCTCAACAGGCTACCCGTATCCCTGAGAATCCTGCTCGAAAATCTCCTCCGCAAAGAGGACGGCAGGGTCGTGCGCAAGGAAGACATTGAAGCGCTGGTGCGTTGGAATCCCAAAGCTACGCCTGACAAAGAAATCGCCTTCATGCCCGCGCGCGTGCTGTTGCAGGACTTCACCGGCGTTCCGTGCGTCGTTGATTTGGCAGTGATGCGCGATGCGATGATTGCCATGAAGGGCAATCCCGAAAAGATCAATCCCCTGCAACCCGTCGACCTGGTCATCGACCACTCGGTGCAAGTGGATGAATACGGCACGGCGGCTTCATTCCTGCTGAACGTCGAAAAGGAATTCGAACGCAACAAGGAGCGCTACGCGTTCCTCCGCTGGGGACAGCAAGCGTTCAAAAACTTCCGTGTCGTGCCGCCGGGCACTGGAATCGTACACCAAATCAATTTGGAATATATCGCTCAAGCAGTGTTTACCTCTCAAGCAGATGGCACAACGTACGCTTACCCAGACACACTTGTGGGCACGGACTCGCACACGACGATGATCAACGGGCTTGGCGTACTCGGTTGGGGCGTCGGCGGCATCGAAGCAGAGGCAGCGATGCTCGGTCAGCCGATCTCGATGCTCATTCCACAAGTCGTCGGATTCAAACTCCATGGCAAACTTCGCCCAGGCGCCACGGCAACCGACCTGGTGCTTGTCGTAACGCAGATGCTGCGCAAGAAAGGCGTCGTCGGCAAATTTGTGGAGTTCTATGGTAACGGACTTTCATCACTCAGCCTCGCCGACCGCGCAACCATCGGCAACATGGCGCCCGAGTACGGCGCGACGATGGGATTCTTCCCCATTGATAACGAAACGCTAAACTATTTGCGCTTCACCGGACGCAGCGCTGACACCGTCGCGCTCACCGAAGCCTACTGCAAAGAACAGGGCATTTTCCATTCTATGAACATGCCAGAGCCAGAGTTCAGCGATACGCTGGAACTTGACCTCGCCAGTGTCGAGCCGAGCCTTGCCGGACCCAAACGTCCGCAAGACCGCGTGACACTCTCGACCTCCAAACGCTCGTTCCGCACTTCACTTGTGGAGATGCTCGAAGCAAAGGGCGCGTCTATTAATAAAGAAGCCGCGTCCAAGTGGGTTGATGAGGGCGGCAGCGCTGCGACGGCTGTCGTTGAGAAATCCATCGTGGACAACTGCCTCAAGACCGTCCTCGTACGGAAGAATGGTTCAGAGTTCGAACTGATGCACGGCTCGGTTGTCATCGCCGCCATCACGAGCTGCACGAATACATCGAACCCTTCGGTGATGGTCGCCGCCGGATTGCTTGCGAAGAACGCTGTCGAGCGCGGATTGAAATCCAAACCGTGGGTGAAGACGAGCCTTGCGCCTGGCTCAAAAGTTGTGACAGACTACCTTGCGGAAGCGAAACTCTCCGGCTATCTCGACCAGCTTGGCTTCAACCTTGTCGGCTACGGCTGTACAACGTGCATCGGCAATAGCGGTCCATTGCCGGAATCCATTGCTAAGGCGGTACAGGAAAACGACCTCGTAGCGGTTTCCGTACTTTCCGGCAATAGAAACTTCGAGGGTCGAATCAATCCCCATGTCCGCGCAAACTATCTCGCCTCTCCCCCGCTTGTAGTCGCGTATGCACTTGCCGGCACAATGAACATCGACATCCAAAACGATCCCATCGGCACCGGGAAAGACGGGAAGCCTGTGTACTTGAAAGATATCTGGCCCTCTCCCGAAGATGTCGAGAAAACGATCAGAGCTTGCGTAAAGTCTGAGATGTTCCACAAACAATACTCGAACGTCTTCGAGGGCGAAAAGGAATGGAGCTCGCTTCCCGTGCCAAAAGGTGCACAATATGTATGGGATGGCGGCTCGACGTACATCAAAGCGGCGCCGTATTTTGAAAGCCTGCCGCGTGACCCCAAGCCACTACAAAACATTCACGGTGCGCGTGTGCTGGCAGTGCTCGGCGATTCAGTTACAACCGACCACATCTCTCCCGCCGGGTCGATTGCGCAGAAATCCCCAGCTGGGAAGTATCTGATGGAGCACGGCGTTCAGCCAGCGGATTTCAACTCGTACGGCTCACGCCGCGGCAACCATGAAGTAATGATGCGCGGCACGTTCGCGAATATCCGCCTGCGTAACCAAATGGCGCCGGGCACGGAAGGCGGCTGGACGATTCATCCGTCGTCCAAAGAGCCGATGACAATCTTCGACGCGGCAATAAGGTATAAAGAAGAGAACGTTCCGCTTGTCATTATCGCCGGAAAAGAGTACGGCTCCGGCTCCTCACGCGATTGGGCTGCGAAAGGCCCACGCTTGTTGGGCGTTCGCGCTGTCATAGCCGAGAGCTTCGAGCGCATCCACCGCAGTAACCTTGTCGGTATGGGCGTGCTGCCGTTGCAATTCGAAGAAGGCCAGAAAGCGAAAAGCCTCGGGTTAACGGGCTTTGAGACATTCGATATCGAAGGCATTGCCGAGAACTTGCAACCGATGAAGAAAATGACCGTAAAAGTGAAGAAAGCCGACGGCGGTACTATTACGTTCACCGCCGTTGCCCGCATCGACACGCCGAATGAAGTCGATTATTACAAGAACGACGGCATTTTGCAATATGTGCTGAGGACACTGTTGAAGAAGTAACCTGTAGGGGCGTTTAATTAAACGCCCCTACAATATACACCCACCTCCTTCGTCTATTCAGTTAACACCGTTAAGAATTCAGGAGAATAGCCAATGCCCATGTCGCCCCGCGTACGCAAGTTTGCGCTCACAGCGCACATCACATTTTCGGTTGGGTGGTTTGGAGCAGTTGCTGTATTCCTTGCTCTCGCCCTTGCCGGTCTGACAAGCCAGAACGCCCAGCTGGTTCAAGCGGCGTATGTTGCGATGGCACTCAGCGCTTGGTTCGTGATTGTCCCAGCCAGCTTTGGCGCGTTTTCGACGGGTTTGATTCAATCGCTTGGAACACAGTGGGGTTTGTTCAAACATTACTGGGTTGTTGTAAAACTCCTGCTCACCGTCATCGCCACCGGATTGCTGTTGTTGCACATGGAGCCCGTCAGTTATCTTGCGGAGATAGCATCCCAAATTACGCCTTCCGGTACCGAATTCCGCTCAATACAGCTTCAACTTGTCGGCGACGCATCCGCAGCACTGTTCGTACTGGGCGCAACGATAGCGATCTCTGTTTACAAACCGTGGGGTCTAACGCCGTACGGAATTCGCAAGCAGCAAGCTCAAGCAGAGATGAGAAATGAGAAGAGCGCGAAAAGATCTCAGGGTTTTTATATCTTGATCGGGCTTTTAGTTCTCGGAGTGTTAATCGCAATTATACATCTGCTCGGGGGCGGTTTAGGCAATCATTGATTCGACGCACTCGCTGTCTCAACTTCCGCTTTGCGTTCCTGCCGAAGTTTGGCGATCCGTTTACTCACCCACTCCCATACACGATAAAGTAGCAGCACACCAATGATCGCGCCGTATGTTAGCGGGCGCTGCGTGTCGGCTTTCACCAGCCAGAGATAGTGTATCACGCCGCAAATCCCCGTTACGTAAACCAGACGATGTAACAATTGCCAGCGCTTGCCGCCAATCCATTTAGTGATACGGTCGGTTGAGGTCGCTGCGAGCGGTATCATGAGCGAATACGCCGTAAAGCCAATGAGGATAAACGGGCGTTTGGGAATATCCGCCAAGATTTCTCCCCACTCAAAGAACTTATCGAAGTACAGGTATGTGAAGAAGTGCAGCGAGCCGTAGAAGAACGCGTAGAGCCCGAACATACGTCTTAACTGAAGTAACTGATTCCATTTCGTGATGCGCCTGAGCGGAGTGATGCTCAACGTGATGACGATGAAGCGGAGCGTCCATGTTCCGGTTTCGTCGGTGATATCATCCAACGGATTGGCGCTGAGCGTATCGGTCAGCACACCATACACGAGCAAGCCAAGAGGAACGAGGGCAAGGATGAAAAGCGCCGGCTTAAGTACTCTGCGGAACCACTGTTGTTGGGTCATGTTTTAGGAATGCCAAATATCAAAGCTCAAATTACAAATGAGGGGATTTGACATTTGGATTTTGAAATTTGGAATTGCTTCAAAAGTATCTCTTCAGGTCCATTCCTGCGTACAGATGTTCGACGTATTCGCCGTAGCCGTTGAACATCAGCGTTTTGCGCTTGAAGAACTCGCCGATGCGGCGCTCGCTGCTCTGGCTCCAGCGCGGGTGGTCGACGCTGGGGTTGACGTTCGAGTAGAAGCCGTACTCATCGGAGTTTGCCTGCGTCCATGTTGAGACTGGTTGGTTCTCCACGAAGCGAATTTTCACAATCGACTTGATGCCCTTAAAGCCGTACTTCCACGGCACAACGAGGCGGAACGGCGCGCCGTTCTGGTTCGGCAGCTCCTTCCCGTACAATCCCACGGCAAAAATCGCCAACGGGTGCATTGCCTCGTCCATGCGCAGTCCTTCGACGTAGGGCCAGTTCAGGTACGGGCGCTTCTGGCCGGGCATTTGATTGGAATCCAGCAACGTTGTGAACTCAACGAACTTCGCTTTGGGCAGCGGCTCGAATTTTTTGAATAGCTCGGAAAGTGGAAAGCCCAGCCACGGAATCACCATCGACCACGCCTCGACACAACGCATGCGGTAGATGCGGTCTTCCAGCGTGATGCCTTTAAGCAGGTCTTCTAAGTTGTATGCTGCAGGCTTCTTGGCCAGCCCTTCGACTTTTACCGACCACGGTTTTGTTTTGAAATTCTGCGCGTTCTCCGCCGGGTCATCTTTATCGATGCCGAACTCATAAAAGTTATTGTACGTCGTAATGTCTTTATACGGCGTGAGCTTTTCATCGGTATCAAACGGGCTTTTCTGCTTAGGCTTCCAGTCCTGCTGCTCCAGCGCTGATAATCTCCTCAATGGCTGCTCGATGATTGAGCCGACAGCAAGTCCAGCCGCAGCTGCACCCGCTGTGCGGATGAACTGGCGTCGATTATGATAGAGCGGCTCAGGGGTTATTTCGGATGAGAGAATATCGTTGGCGCGCTTGATGAGCATGGGGTTCTCCTTGGCTTAAAAGAAGATCGACATTTTTCGCAGACACGCGTGCCCGAAAAATGTCGGACTTGTTGTGTTCCTTCGCTCATAGAACGATGAAGCTCTGTGCTTCGTTCCCACCACTCAGGACTGCGTCAATAGTTATTGACGCAGAGACACAATAATGATTGTGTCACTCCATAAAAGCTTACGAGCGCTCTTGCTTCCACCAGCGGTCGACAACCTGGCCGATATGAGTCTCGACGCCGCTTTGCTTCCACTTGTCGAAGAAACGGATGTCGGAGCTTTCCGGTTCTGGGTTGGGATAATCAACTTGCACGCGCAGGGGCATGGGCATCGAGTCGCCGACGACAAGCGCTTCGCCCTGTCGAAGCGCAGGGAGCACATCGACCAAACCGGAAAACGAATCAGGCACAAGCCTTCGCACATAGTTCTGGTCGAGCGGATTCGTGAGGCGTAAAATAACGAAATTCGAGCACTGCGACAGGATCGTTTCAGACACCTCCGTGGGGCGCTGGCTGACGATCATACAACTGACGCCGTACTTTCTGCCTTCCTTCGCGATGCGTTCGACAACGCGGCGTGCGGCTTTCGTGGTAGAGCCGCCGCTCGGCAGATAGTTATGCGCTTCTTCGAACACCAGCAAGATTGGGAAATCGCGGCGGTGCATGTTCCAGAAATTGAAATCGAAGGACATGCGCGCGAGCATCGCGACGATGGTGTTGACGATATCGAACGGTACACCGCTCATATCCATAATGGTCACCTTGGCGGCTCCTGCTTTTCCGAAAATCTTCTCCATCAATTCCTTCATCGATTCCGAGGTGAGGTACAGCCTCGGCTTGAACATAAACGCGTAGCGCGGGTCGCTCAATTTACTGTCCAACCGCACGAGGAAGCGCGTGAACTTGCCGTAGAACGGCCCCTCTTTCGTGCCTGCGGAACCGACGCCGCTGATTTTTTCCGTGTCCAGGTACTGTACTTTTGCGCGCACCTCGGCGATATCAAAATAGACCGGCGTATCGATCGTGAGCACATCTGCCAAGCTGGGATTTTTTCCTTTTTTCGAGGCGATGACGAGATCCTTCAATACGGTAATCTGACTCGACGCATTCTCGTCGCGCTCATCAATGAACATCTCCTGCATCTCCTCGAAGTTCATCAGCCAGAACGGGAATTCCAATTCCGCGATGTTCAGGTAATTGGATGAGCCGGCGAATGCCGCCTGGTACTCGTTGTGGATGTCGAGGATGATGATATTGGTATCCGGGAAGCTTGTGACTTTCTGCAAGAGAGACGAGACCGTGCATGATTTTCCCGAGCCGCTGGAGCCGAGCACGGCGATGTGCTTGCCGAAAAACCGGTTCGGGTCAAGGTAACTCCGTTCGTTCTCAAACATCGACAGGTTGCCGATGGAAAACCCGAACTTGCGGAACACGGAGAACACAGCGGTCAAGTCCGCATCTTCCGCGAGGTAAACGACCGTATCGACCGGAGGCACAATGGAAACGCCTCGCTCGTAGCGCCCGCCTTTGACGGTTCCGACAAGATTCACCGTCATC
Source organism: Ignavibacteriota bacterium (assembly GCA_022616555.1). Classification (GTDB taxonomy): domain Bacteria; phylum Bacteroidota; class Ignavibacteria; order UBA10030; family UBA10030; genus JAKEEG01. The sequence goes on from JAKEEG010000068.1 coordinate 26,982, forward strand.
ACGTAGCGCTGCATGCCGCTGCCGTTGAGCTGTACGTCTTGCTTCCGGAAATCGGAAACCATCGCCACGACGATGAGTTTCGCAAACGGGATGAGCACGTAGCTGCTGATCTGCCCGATATAGTAGGTTTTGCCGTTGAACTCGCGGACGAGATTATCGATCTCTTCATCGATCAGAACGGTAATGCCGCCAGTGGTTACTTCCGAAACAACACCGATGCGTTTTTGGTCTAACATGGATGCGCTCCCCTTCTAGCAATAAAGGTAAATGTTAGTGAACTCTCTTGACAATTACAACGGTCTTGTCATCCGTATTCTCAGAACCCTTTGAAAACGTCTGGACATCCTCTAAAATAGCTTTGCAGATTGCCTCGGCGCTCTCCTCGGCATACTCCTCCACTTTCTCCGCAATGCGGCGTTCGCCATAAAGTTCATCGTTGCTGTCCGTCGCCTCGCTAATGCCGTCGGTATACATGACGAGAATATCCCCCAACGCCATACGCGTGTTTTCCACACGGAAGCGTTCCTGTGGGAACGGCCCCAGCACTTGTCCTGTAGCCTCGAGCATTTCAATTCTGCGGTCGTGTGCATGATACAACACCGGACTGTTATGTCCCGCATTGCAATACAACAGCAAGCCTTTCTGGTCGTCTGCGAATTCCGCGTAGAACATGGAAACGAACTGTTCTTCCGAGAACGTGGAATTCACCAGCGAGTTGATGCGCGCGACGAGAGAGCTGATTTTTGTATGATACGAAATGCCCATCCGCAGCGCGCCCACGACGTACAACGCCTGCGACGCCGCGCGGAAGCCTTTACTGGCAGCGTCCGCGATGAACACGCTCAGGCGGTCGCGTTCTTCATCGCCGAACAAGTAGTCGAAAAAATCGCCGCCGACAATACGGTCGGGGATCGACATGCCGTAGAGTGCGTAGTTATGAAAGTCCAGCGCGGGCTGCGGGAGAATGCTTTGCTGAATCTCGCGCGCCTTATCGATATCGCGCTCGAGCAGTTTCGCTTTCTGCTCGATTTTCTTGCCCTTCAAGCGCGCCGTCAGCGCGAGGCTGATGATATTCAGCTCGCTTAAATGGCTGTGGTCCAACTCCTCGGAGTTGAACGCAAGCACGTACTGGTACACCGGACCGTTCTTGGACGGCTGCCTATCGCCGACACCCGTCGCAGAGTATTTCAGAATGCCCTTCTTGCGCAGATATTTATCGGTCTCGCGCGCGATAATCGAGCGGTGCATGCCGAGTTGAACAAAAACCGGATATTCCGCGAGCACGATGCGATAGCCCGGCTCGATTTTCTCGATCACACCGATTTGGTGAAGCAGACGATACGACTCGGTAGATGTTTCAAACTGCCAGATACGTCCGCCCTGAATGCTGATGTTCTCGTTCTTGACGATTTCGTTGACGACGTGTTTCAACAGCTGCGCGTCGGACTTGAAATCGTTCGAAACAAAACTTTCTATGGTTTTATATAATCTTCGTTGGTGCATTGAATCCTTTTGTAATTTGCCACTATGTCACTAAGAAATTAAAATCTTACTTGTCTACCCCCTGCATTCCGTTCACGTGGCGAACGGAACGCGTCCCGCTTGATGAAGGAGGACAAAAAGCTTTTCTTTAACTGCGCAACCTAAACTACCGAAGCAATCCCCTCGGGAGTGGTTTGCTTTTCTGTTAAGCTTTTACTTTTCTTTTCTGTACTTCATAAATTTTAATCGGCTTTGCCTTTCCCTTGACCTTGATCGGGTCGAGAGCAACAAGCTTAAACTCTTTCGGCGAGCCGAGGTGTTTCAATGCGAAATCGGACATGAGAATCTGCCCGCCTTTCGCCGCGCTACACAGCCGCGCGCCGAGGTTCACGTTATCGCCGATCACAGTATAATCCATTCTTTCCTCACTGCCCATGGCGCCCATCACCATCTCACCTGTATTAATGCCGATGCCGATGGCAATGCGTTCTTTGCCGTCAGACAGGGCGTCATTTGACAATTCTTCCTGTATTTCCAGCGCTGCGCGCAGGGCATTTTCGACCATCTTTCCGCCTTCAAATACCGCCACAAGCTCATCACCGACGTACTTATCGATGTCGCCGCCGTATTTTTTCACGATGGAAGATTGCCGCGACAACGTGGTGTTGAGCATGGTAACGACTTTTTCAGGCTCGACGTCTTCCGAAAACGCCGTGAAGCCGCGAATATCCGAGAAAAACACCGTGGCGACTTTCCGCTCGCCGCCGAGCCGAACACCCTGCAGGTCGGCTCTGCTCACCGCGTCGGCGGTCTGGCGCGAGACGAACTTTTGAAGGTGCAGGCGTTCGCGCAATCCTTTCGTCATCTCGTTGATGCGACGGGCAAGATTCCCGATTTCATCACTGGAGTTTTCCTCTGCGTGCGCAGAGAAATCTCCTTCACCGATGCGGAGTGCGACACCCTCGATGGCTTTGACGGGTTTTACTACCACAGAATTCATAAAGATGCGCAGGACGCCCCACACGAAGAAGATCGTGACAATGCCCACTGCTGTTGAGCGGACTTTGTTGGCATTTATCGCTTCGTTAATATCACCCATCGACGCTGAGATTTCCACGACGCCGCGCACCTTGTGGTTCCTGCCGTGGCACGAGTAGCACCGCTGCTCATTGCGGAGCGGCGTAAGCATCACGAGTCGGTCATCATCGCCTTCGCGAGCAACAAACTCCATTGTCGCCACGCTATCCGCTACCAATTTTGTTTCAATTCTCTGGCGCGGTGTGGGATTGAGAAAACGCTCGTTGCCGTCTTTATCATACACACTCAGTTTTTGAATGACGGGCAAGGAGCGTATTTCGTCCAGATAGTAACGGGCAGAACCGGCGCGCCCAACGAGCATGATGCCGCGGAAACCCTCGAAGAGCGCTGTCTGAAACACCGGCGTCAGCTTTTTAGCGACATCCGAGCTGAACATCCGCAACGAGTCGGCATCAAAATCCACAGCAAGCACGCCGCGCATGGGAAACTTCTCGCCGTGGCAGATCTGACAACGCTCCTCGTTTGCCAGCGGCAACAGCAGGCTCAGCGTCTTCCCGTTGCGCTTGAATTGTTTTTCTTTTGTACGATTTTCGATGATTTCAAGAATCGGTTCGGCGTCGACTTCATCTTCGTAATCACCGAACGCGATATCGCCCAGCCTGCTGAACACCCGTACTTGTTTCACCGCCGGGATGTTCTTGGAGGCGAGCATCAGCGTATCCATAAACTCTCCGCCACCGCCGACCATAATGTTGCGAAACGCGGTGGCGATAAAATCGCCCATAATGCCGGCTGTCTGCTGCACGGTTTCTTCAGTACTACCCGTGCGCATGGCGCTCGGTTTCAACGCTAATTGCAGTACGCCGCGAATATGGTCCTTGGGATCGTGGCAGCGCCAGCATTCGACTCTGTTGGGCAGCGGCTCGTAACGCGTCAGGATATCCTCCCCAGCGGTGTTGCCCATCGTCCAGTGCGTTGCATGAGCACTGAGTGTTTGGCTGAGGAGCGTGTCGGTCTCGTGCACATTGTAAATGACGCCCTCGCCTTCGCGCAGGAAGACCTCGCGCCCCAGCCGGTCGTAGATCGTCAGGTCGCCGAAGCTATTCAGGTTCTGCCGGACGTCGTTCACCAGCTCGGCGGCGTACGGCGATTTGCCGGTGAGCATCACGTTGCGGATGCCCGCCATGATTGTCTCCGAGTAGAGCCAGAGCTTCTCGCGATGGTCTTTCACCATCTGCTCGGATTCCTTCTGAATGCTGACGATAACGTAACTGCCGAACCCGATGAGGAGTACGGCGGTCAGCAGCAGGAGAATTTTATACTCGAGGCGTTCCCGAATTGCCCGAATCAAATTCCATCCCCTTCATGTGTGTGTAACGGAATTACGGCTGGTTGGCAAGTTTCAAAATAGCGGGAAATTGGGTGAAAATCAACGCGGTATCTCATTAGCTTTCCCTCTCCTTAGAGGGGGAGATTAAGAGGGGGTTTATGTCGCTTCGGGAAAAACCCTCAGCGTCTAAAAACGACGCGTCCCCCTGTTAGGGGACTGCAAGAAATCAACTTCCTTTGACAGCAATGATGTAAAATCAACGTGTCACTCCATAGGCAGGAACCAGTGGATGTAACCGCACTTCTCGCAGACTAGGCAGCGAGCGCTTTTGTTCAACCAATCGAGGTCGAAAAACGACAGAGCTGCTGTGTTAAGCTGAGCTTTGCGCTCGCTAAAACGCGAATGCTCACACACTTGACATCGGATATGAATACCACCGACGATTTTTTCTGACGCAGGTTGTTCTTTGCTTTTGAAGATTCCCATCTGCTCCTCTTATTTGATTAACTGGTAGGGCACAACTTGTTGTGCCCCTACTTGAGTTGCCGATAATACGCAACCAAGTCAGTTGCGACGGGCTTTACGTTAATTTGCCTGAGCATCGTCACCACCTGACCGCGATGATACGTGGAATGATTCACCACATGCTGAATCAGGTGCCAGAGCGGCTGTGTGTAGGGATTACCACGGATGTCTTTGTATGATAGCGGCTCTTTCAGTTTTTGCTCTGTGAGCGATGCGATGAACGCATCCCGCTCGGCGCGCAGGGTGTCCCACTTGGATTTGAGAAATGGGAAATCCGGATAATCTTCCTCTTTGAGCGGTGCGGTTGGACTAACGCCTTTCCAGCGCTCGAGCCAGACCCAGTCGGAACTATACGTGTGCACGAGCGTGCCGCGGATGCCACCGTGGCTGGAGTTGAGGTTTTTCGCGTACTGGTCCTGCGGCACAGTGGCGACGATGTCGAGGATGCGATTCGTCGCCCATTTGTCGAAGTCGATGAGTGTGTTGATATTTGTCAAGGTCATATTGACATCCTAAAAATAGAACACGGAAACAACGGATTGAACAGATAAAAACCGGTAAAGAAAACCACGAAGGCACGAATAAAAGCACAATATACAATAGCAAAACCTGCTCGTCAACTTATGTTTTATAAAATGCGGGCTTATTTTTTATAAAAAGTTTTTATATGCGGATGTCACAGATTGCCACAGATTTCGCGGATACGTACGCCAAAATGATTTACAAATGCTCCCTTGTATGCGATCACACAAAACAGTCGTATCAGTGAAATCTGTGCGAATCCACGAAATCCGCATTACTCAGCCTTTTTCTTCATCTCCGCCAATTTTTGCAGTGCCTCTAACGGAGTCATTTTTTCGAGGTCGAGTTTTCTGAGTTCTTCTCGCAGCGCGTCGTCTTTGATTTCAAACAGCGCCATTTGGACTTCTGGCGCTAATCGGCTGTGCATCTTTTCTCCCTTTCTCCCCCGCCCCTCAGCACCCCCGCTCGCACTTAGCTCGCTTCCCTCCAAGTTTCGAAGAATCTTCTTCGCCCTGTCTGTCACCTCCTCCGGCAAGCCGGCCATCTGTGCGACTTGAATACCGTACGAGTGGTCGGCAAATCCGGGCATCACTTTATGCAGGAAGATGACTTTATCGCCATACTCACGAACATCAACTTTGTAGTTACGGATGCGGGCGTACATTTCTGCAAGCTCGTTGAGCTCGTGGTAGTGCGTGGCGAAGAGCGTCTTCGCACCGATGCGCTCGTGGAGGTATTCCGTCAGCGCCCAGGCGATGCTGATGCCGTCGAACGTGCTCGTGCCGCGCCCGACTTCGTCGAGCAGAATAAGACTGCGCTTGGTGGCAGTATTCACGATATGTGCGGCTTCGTGCATTTCCACCAAGAATGTGCTCTCGCCGGACGCGATGTTATCGCTCGCTCCAACGCGGGTGAAAATCTTATCCACCACACCGATGCGCGCCGACGTCGCCGGGACGTAACTGCCGATTTGTGCAAGGAGCGTGATAAGCCCGACTTGACGAAGATAGCTGGACTTCCCGCTCATGTTGGGTCCGGTGATGATTAAAATCTGTTCGCTGTCGGCATCGAGGACGACGTCGTTCGGCGTGTAGCGCTCGCCGGGCGGGAGAAGCCGCTCGATAACCGGGTGGCGGCCTTCTTTGATTTCGATTCTGAACGAATCGTCCGCCTCCGGGCAGCAGTACTCTTGCTCCACGGCAACATCGGCAAGAGAGACGAAGCAATCGAGTATAGCGATTGCGTACGCATTTTGCTGAATCGCCGCGGCGTGCTCGGCAACGTAGACACGAAGCTCGTTGAAGAGCTGAGTTTCAAGTGCAAGAATTTTCTCCTCGGCATGAAGAATCTTCTCCTCATATTCTTTCAGTTCGGGAGTAATGTACCGTTCGGCGTTCGTGAGCGTCTGTTTGCGGATATAATCCTGTGGGACTTTATCCTTGTGCGCGTTGGTGATTTCGATATAATAACCGAAGACGTTGTTGAATCCCACCTTGAGGGACGAAATGCCCGTGCGTTGCCGTTCTGACTGCTGGTGCTTGGCGATCCAATCCTTGCCATGGAACGCGAGGTCACGCAGCTCATCAAGTTCCTTGTGGTAACCCTGACGAATGACTCCGCCATCGACCAGAGCGAGGGGCGGGTCGTCCGCAATCGCGCGTTGAATGCGATCGACGACATCAGGGAGCGGATCCAATAGCTTCCGCAGCGAGACGAGCGCGGGAGCTTTGGATTCCTTGAGGAATGACTGCAGATGCGGGACAAGTGCAAGGCAATACTTAAGCTGATTGATTTCGCGAGGATTGGCGCGTCCGGTTGCTATTTTTGCAATGAGCCGCTCTAAATCGCTGATGTTTGTCAGTTCTTGTCGGATCTTATCGCGCGTTGGTTTTTTCTCGACAAGCTCTTTCACCGCATCGAGGCGTTCTTGAATCGGCTCGAGTTTCTTGAGCGGCTGGTTAATCCAGCGCTTCAATAATCTGCCGCCCATCGGCGTTTGTGTGCGGTCGATGACAGAGAACAGAGTGCCGCCTGCTTGTCCGGCAAGTGACGAGGAGATTTCCAAATTGCGCTTGGTCGATTCGTCCAGCGTGATGAATTCGGAAACATCCTGCGGCATGATCTTACGGATGTGAGGAAGGTTGGCTTTCTGCGTTTCCTGTAGGTAGTTCATCACTGCGCCGGCAGCAACAATGCCGACGCGCATCTCTTCGACGCCGAAGCCCTTCAACGACTGCGTCTTGAAATGATTGACGAGCAGCTCGTAACCATAATCGAAGTTAAAGACCCAGTCGTCAAGCTTCGAATACAATCCCGAGAACTTCTCCCGCAAAAGACTCTGCATTGCCTCCACATCGCGTTTCTGCACCAGGACTTCCGAGGGATGGATGTTGGAGATCTGCTCCGCGAGATTGCGCAGGGCGAATTCGCTTACAGTGAATTCGCCGGTAGACACATCGATGAACGCAAGCCCGACCTTATCGTTCGCCGTCGCCAGTGCTGACGGAAGCGCAACGGCAGCGAGGTAGTTATTCTGCTTCTGTTCTAAAACTTTTTCGGAGAAGGCGACGCCGGGCGTCACAACTTCTATCACGTCGCGCTTGACGATGCCTTTGGCGAACTTTGGGTCTTCCAACTGCTCGCAGACCGCAACGCGGTATCCGGCTTTTAACAGCTTTGGGAGATAGGATTCGAGCGCGTGGTAGGGAAATCCGGCGAGGGGCACTTCCCCCGCCGAGCCGCTGCCGCGCCTGGTGAGCGTTATGCCGAGGACTTTCGACGCGGTTTTCGCGTCGTCGTCGAACGTCTCGTAGAAATCTCCCATACGAAACAGCAGGATGGTGCCGGGGTACTTGGCTTTCACCTGCTGGTATTGTTTCATTAAGGGAGTTGTCACGATAATTTCAAATGAAAAGGTTCAAATGAGAAATGAAAAGGGAAAAATTCATCAACAAAGGACACGAAGAACACTAAGGAAAACAAAAAATTATAAATGATTCGCGAGTTGTCTCGGTCTATACCTGCTTATGGCAGGTATTCCTTCGATAAAATAAACCTCCCCCCTTTTATTCCCCTCGGTGAGGGGGACAGTACGATTAACCTTCATACTCTGCTTCCATGAGTTGTCTCAGTCAGAGACCTTCGACAAAAACAGCACCTCCCCCTTTATTCCCCCTCGGTGAGGGGAACAGTACGATTAACCTTCGTACTCAGCTTCGACGGTAGCTGCACCGGTTTCATCAATGTGAATCCTCAGCACGTTAGGCCTGCAGCAAACGACGCAGTCTTCCACGAACTGTTGTTTGCTCCCGGCAGTGTGGTCAACAAAGACTTCGTTTTCCTCGCCACAGCTTGCACAGGCGTAGGTCACATATCCGTCACCTCCACCCTCATCCAGTAATTCATCCCCTGATTCTCTCACGGGGTCAAGATAACAAAATTAGTCTAAAGTTTATAGTCTCTATATTGGGAGGGCGACGTGGCGCCACGTCGCCTGCGCAGGGTCAGAGGAAAAATCCCCTAAACTCGCCGCGAAGGCTTATTGCAATTGCGGCAAAGTTTGGGTAGTTTTTGAGGCTTCGTTTTTCACCCTCAGACAGGAACCATGGGACTTTATCCTCAACCGAATCAATGGCAATGCGGACCGTTTGCGCTCAAGCATGCGCTGGTGACGTTAGGCATTTTTGCAGATGAAAAGCACATCACGAAAATCGCCGGCACGCACTGGTGGTACGGCACGGACGATATTCAACTCAGCAAAGCGGCAAAGCAATACAAATGCAAGATGATGATCATCCGCCGCCACGACCCGGAACAGGCGCGGCGCGAGCTGGTTGCGTACCTCCGGCGCGGAATTCCCACACTGTTGTGCGTGAATGAATGGGAACACTGGATCACCGTCGTAAAAGAAGAAAGCGGACAGTTCATTGCGCTCGATAGCGCCGACGACGCCGTGCTGACAATCCTTCCCTGGCGACAGTTAAAACGCATCTGGGTGTACCACGAACAGGACGAGCTGGATAAGAGTTTCGTCCGCACAATTTACGACTATCACCCAGTCCTTCCAAAGCGCCGCGTCCAGACCAAGGCGCGCTTCTCCATTTCACGGGCGCGATTCCTCCGCCGCTATGAGAACAGGACGCTCTCCCAGAACTGGGACAAGTACGTTGCCGATTTGCTCGATTTATGCAAACCACGCACAGCGTTAAGCGAGAAAGTAATTTCGTTGGGAGAATTTTTTCGCAGGCACGAAGAAATGATCATCGACCAGGTCTCGTACTGGCACGGGACGGTGACGCCGCGGCAAGCGCGGTCGCTGCTCAAGCAATTCCGGTTAGTGGCCGATACGTACGGTTTGGTAATTCACGAAGAAGACGAGAAGCGCGCAATTGCGGGTATTACGTCGCTCACCACGCTCTGGGCTGCAGGGAAGTACGGCTCGATGCCGGTGTATGGCGAGAAGAAGGCACGCAAGTAATAATAATGACAAATGTCGAAGCCCAAATCACAAATGAATAACAAATGAGATTCTTCGCTTCGCCTGCCTGCCGGCAGGCTCAGAATGACATTAAAGTAGCGGAAGACACTCTTCAGGAAATTCTTTCATTCTCTCACGCCCAAGCTTTTGCAGTTCCTCCTTTGCTTTCATCAAATTTTTTCTCAGCTTTTTAACATCAATCCCGAGGAACGTCGCGGGAAACAGTTCCAGCTTCGCGAGCGCTTTATCGATGTTATTCAGCGCGCCGTTGTATTTCGGGTCTGTAATAATCCGGTGATATGCCGCAGCGGTTTGAATGATTCCTTGGAAGAAAATCCGGCTCTCCTCTTCTTTTCGCTTCCACAGCTCTTCCCACACTTCGTGGGCGTGCCAGTAGTGTTGTCCATTAAACAGTTCGATTCCGTGCTGAAACAGCCTTTTCTCGTCATCCGAAAGACGCGGTTCTGTCAGCAATGAGGCGTCAACCTCTTTTATATTCTTTTTGCGCGGGAGTGTCATATTCATTGTAAGATACAGCGCGAACATTCGGCGTGCAAATCCGCCAATTGGACAAGTTTTCGTTGCATCTCTGAAGTGATTTCACTAATATAACCGCACTCATTTTAGAACGCTCACAACGCGAGGAAATTCCATGGAACAAACCGGTCGGGGAATATGGGGCTCGAGGCTCGGATTCATTCTTGCTGCAGCGGGCTCCGCCATCGGGCTCGGAAATATCTGGCGTTACCCGTATATCACCGGACAGAACGGCGGAGCTGCTTTCGTATTGCTGTATGTCGGGTGCGTGTTTCTCATTGCGCTGCCGGTTCTCATTGCAGAGCTTTCACTGGGCCGCAGAACAACACTTGACCCCGTCGGCGCGTTTAAGGCACTCAGCCCATCGAAGAAGTGGCCGATGGTTGGTTATCTCGGCGTCATTACGGGAATCGGCATTCTGTCGTTCTATGCTGTGGTTGCCGGATGGACTCTCGGCTACATTGTGCGCACGATTATCCCAAGCACCGAAGACTTCGCTCAATTCGTCGCCAACCCGTTCGAGGAGATTGGATACTTTGCGGCATTCCTGCTGCTCACGATGTTTGTCGTTCTGGGCGGCGTAGAAAAAGGAATCGAACGCTGGTCGAAATTTTTGATGCCTGCGCTCTTTGTTTTATTAGGTGCTTTGATCATCTACAACCTGACATTACCCGGCGCCGGAGCGGGCATCGAATTTTACCTCAAGCCGGATTTCAGCAAGATCACCGCCTCGACTGCACTTGCTGCGCTTGGACAGGCGTTCTTCTCGCTTAGCCTCGGCATGGGGACGATGATCACCTATGGCAGTTACATCTCCAAAAAAGAAAATATTCCCATTAGCGGCGCTTCGGTTGCAATAGCCGACACGACCATTGCCTTCCTCGCCGGACTGATGATTTTCCCGGCTCTCTTCTCCGTCGGCATGGAACCCACACAGGGACCTGCCCTTGTCTTCAACGTCTTACCGGCAGTTTTTGCGCAGATGCCTGCAGGAAATGTGATCAGTCTTGCATTTTTCATCCTGCTGGCTATTGCTGCACTCACCTCGACTGTTTCACTGCTGGAGGTTCCCGTTGCGTACATGGTGGACCAGAAAAAATGGTCACGCAAAAAGGCAACGGTCGTTGTGACTGCCGCAACGTTTCTCATCGGGCTTCCTTCGGCGCTCTCCCAAGGCACGGTTGAGTGGTTCAGCAATCTTACCGTGTTCGGGCAGCAAGGCGTTTTGAGTATTATGAGTTTCGTATTCAGCGATCTCTCGTTGCCCATTGGCGGGTTCTTTATTTCGCTGTTCGTTGGGTGGGTATGGGGCGTCGACAAGGCGTATCAGGAATTGCTCCTGAACACGTCGCCCATGATGGCAAAAATCCTTAGCCTGTGGGGAATTTTTGTTCGGTATATCTGTCCGCTCGTTATTCTGTTGATACTCGTTTCTAAAATTCTTGGCATATAGCCGAGTGCGCAGGTAGCTATAGCTCACTAATTCCGGAGTTACTTTATGGAATCATTGTTGGACAAATTATTAGAAATTACCCAGTGGGGTGCTGATAATATCTGGTGGCCCGAAATCCCGGGTGTTCCGTTTTTCCCCGGCGTGGTGGTGCTTTTGGCAATTACCGGCATCTACATGTCGTACAAAACGGGGTTTATTCAAGTCCGGCGGCTGGGGCTTGCGATCAAGTTCATGCTGCGCGGGCGGAGCAAGTCAGACATGGAAGGCAGGACCGGGGACGTAACGCCCTTCCAGGCTCTGATGACTGCGCTTGCCGCGACAGTCGGCAACGGAAACATCGCGGGCGTGGCGACTGCCATCGCAAGTGGCGGACCCGGCGCGCCGTTCTGGATGTGGATGACAGCGGTGTTCGGCATGGCGACGAAGTACGCCGAAGGCATGCTCGGGTTGAAATACCGCATCAAGACGGCGGACGGTACGTTCAGCGGCGGAGCAATGTATTACCTGCGAGACGGGCTTAAGAATAAAGGACTTGGGAAATTTCTCGCGTTCTGGTTTTCTGTTGCGGTCATTTTTATGGCGACGTTCGGCAGCGGCAACATGGCGCAATCGAATTCCATCTCCCTTGCGCTCAACAGCGATTTCGGTATTCCGTTCGTCGTGACGGGTATCTTGCTAGCGATATTGACTGGTGTGGTCATCATCGGCGGCATTAAGCGCATTGCGGTAGTGGCTGAGCGACTTGTGCCGGGCATGATTGTGCTCTACATGGGCGCGGGACTGTATGTGATTCTCGCGAACTTCACCAATATTCCTGCTATTCTCATGATAGTGTTGGAATCAGCATTCACCAATGAAGCGATGGTCGGCGGATTTCTTGGGCACACAGTGAAAGAAGGCATCCGCTTTGGCGTTGCGCGAGGGACACTCTCGAACGAATCGGGCATCGGGTCGTGCTCCATTCCGGCCGCCGCCGCGAAAGGCAATGAAGCGGCGGCGCAGGGCATGGTCGCCATGATGGGCACATTCATCGACACCATTATCGTCTGCAGCATGACCACATTCGTGATTTTGAGCTCCAACCTGCACCCGCACACAACAGGATTGACGAGCACTGAATTAACAAAATCCGCGTTCGCAGTCGGCCTCGGATCCGATTTGGGCGGCTGGATTGTAAGCTTGAGCAGCTTCTTGTTCGGCTATACAACACTCATCGGCTGGTCCTATTATGGCGAGCAGGGGGCGAAATATCTCTGGGGCGTAAAAGCAACAATGCCGTATCGCTATATCTTCTGCGCGTTCGCATTTGCCGGAGCAGTGTTCCAAGGCAAATATTTGCAGATCGTGTGGAACTTCGGCGACATTGGCAACGCGCTGATGGCGATTCCGAATTTGATTGGATTGATTCTCCTGGGTGGCATCATCAAATCCGTAACGGATGATTACCTGAAGCGGTGGGATGCCAACCAAATTACCAGCCCGTTTGGGGATTAACAGCATCGACATTCGTAGGGGTTCAATATATTGAACCCCTACAATAAAAATCCCGGCTCGCGAGAGCCGGGATTTTTTGTTCTGCAAATGACAGCGGCGTAGAGTCCGGTTTGCAACCGGACATGCCCGATTACGAATCGGACACTACTCTTTGTAAATCCCAATCTCCATTTTGCCATTCACATCGATGTAACCGCGATACATGCCTGAAGTGTTAAATGGCATTACAATGTTGCCTTTGGCATCTAGAGCAATTAGCCCGCCGTCGCCGTTCATCTTCACCAACTTGTCCATCACCACGAGATTGGCGGCGTCTTTGAGGGACATGCCCTCGTATTCCATCAGAGCCGAGACGTCGTGAGCAACAACCGAGCGGATGAAGTACTCTCCCGTTCCCGTGCAAGAGACCCCGCATGTCTTATTGTTTGCGTACGTTCCGCCGCCGATGATAGGCACATCACCGACTCTACCGTACTTCTTGTTGGATGTTCCACCCGTCGAAGTACCTGCGGCGATATTGCCGTTCTTATCGAGCGCGACGCAGCCGACCGTTCCAAACTTATGGTCATCCATGCCAGCGTCGTTGAATCCCTGCGGCTTGCTATCCTGCTTCGCTGGTTGGGACTGTTGCTGTTTTTCCCGCTCTTTCATCCTCATCCATTGGTTCCACCGTTGCTCGGTTTTAAAATAACTCGGGTCAACGAACTCCATCCCCTGCTCCTTTGCGAACTGCTCGGCACCGTCTCCGATCATCATCACGTGCGGGGATTTTTCCATCACCCACCGCGCGAGTGTAATGGGGCTCTTGATACGTTTGAGTCCCGCAACAGCTCCAGCGTTGAGTGTCGCACCGTCCATAATCGCAGCATCAAGTTCGTTCGTGCCTTCGCTGGTAAACACGGCGCCCTTACCCGCGTTGAAGAGCGGGGAGTCTTCCATAATGTGTATTGCCGCTTCAACAGCGTCGAGACTGGTGCCGCCTTGCTTTAACACGGCATAACCGGCGTTGAGGGCTTCTTCCAGCTTTGCGCGGTATTCCTTCTCGCGCTCCGGCGGCATATTTTCGCGGAGGATTGTGCCCGCCCCGCCATGGATGACGATGGCGATGGGATTGTCTTGCGCAGCGAGGAGAGAAAAGGCGCAGACTGCAAAAATAGCAACGCGTAGTATTCTTCCAGTCATCATATTGAGATTCTCCTCAAAATATTCGTATTGTATCTTTTGAAACCTCCCCCTGTATCCCCCTCAAAGAGGGGGACAGCTCACGCACATTCCTTCATTACCTACTTTAACTTCTCCACACCCCATCGCTTCATGACGTCGAGCATTTTGTAATCGGTGAGGTCGTACTGAATCGGCGTGACAGAAACGTATTTGTTCTTTACCGCCCACTGGTCAATATCCAAGCCTTTGTCGGTTTCTTCGAGTGAGCCGGTGAGCCAGTAGTATTCTTTATTACCGGGGTCGCGGCGAGCCTCGAAGTGGTCGTACCAAATTGACTTCCCTTGCCGTGTGATGACCACGCCGCGAATTTCGCGCTCTTTCGCAGGCGGGATGTTCACGTTAATCAACGTCCCCTTCGGCAATCCCTGCTTCGCGGTGAGTTGAGTAAAACGGCGGGCGAACTTCGCTGCGTACGTGAAATCCGGCGGGCCGTACGTCGTCAGCGAAAAAGCTACTGACGGGATGTCGAGGATTGTCCCTTCCAGCGCGGCGGAAACTGTGCCAGAATAAATAATGCTGATGGCGGTATTTGAGCCGTGGTTAATACCCGAGACGAGGACATCGGGCATTTTCTTCAGCAGCGCCCGCACGGCGAACTTCACCGCGTCGGCTGGGGTTCCTTCCACCGCATGACCAAAGAGCTTGCCGTTCTTGAAGAATTTCTTTACGCGCAGCGGGTAGTTCATCGTAATGGCGTGGCCGACAGCGCTTTGCTGTTTATCCGGAGCGACAACAGTGACGGAGCCGATTTTCTTCAGCTCCTGGACGAGCGCGTAGATTCCCGGTGCATCGATACCATCGTCGTTGCTGACAAGAATGTTAAGTCGTTTTTTTGTGTGTGCCATAATGTTGTGCCAAGATAGAAAAAAATCCGCCCCTAAACAAGAAAGCTAGTCGTGGAGTACTGATTCAGTTTGAACAATACGTCATCCCGAACTAACCGGTATCTATAAGCGCTCTCAAAAATACTCCTCTATGTCATTCCCGCATGCTTTTAGCGGGAATCCAGCGCGTGGATGCCCGCTTAAAATCCGCGGGCATGACAAAGTACTAATTTTGAGATAGGATCTAAAAAAAGACCCCGAAACTAGTTCGGGGTGACGTTCTTTTTTCGTTTCTTACGCTATCATTGTGTTTATCATGACAACCCCAAGTACCGTTCGAAGAAATTGTAGGCGAAATCGTAATCGCCGAAGCTGTTATTTTGCAGGACAACAATTCCCACTCTCTCTTCAGGAAGATACGCAATGAGCGATAAATATCCCTGAACTCCGCCGCTGTGGAAAACCAGCCGACGCCCGGCAAAATCAAATACGCGCCAGCCGAAGCCGTAATGTGCCGACTGTAGGCGCTTGTTCCAATTGAACCTGTGTACCTCTTCGGGCGTTCGCACAATCGGCGCCGTCACAATGTGAGCAACGTCTGAGGGTATCACCTCCGGCATTCCGCCCATCATTGCACGCAGCCATTGCGCCATGTCGTACACGCTCGCGTTAATCCCTGCCGCCGCGCTCACATTGTAATATCGTTCTTTCACTGACGTCGCGCTCATCCTTCCTCTTCTTCGGATGTGCGGATGCGCGTAATTATCAGACGCTGTTAAGCCGTCGAACCCGACCGAGGCAGTGTACATTCCCAACGGCTGCAAAAGCCTATTTCGCACGATGTCGTCGTATCTTGTACCTGTCGCTGATTCGATGATCGGGCCAATCAAACTAAATGCGATATTCTGATATGTGTAACACTCTCCCACGCGACAAATGGTTGGGGCTTCTCTCAATCTGGACATCAGCTTTTCAATCGGGATATTCGCCTCCACTAAATTATCGAACGCGTTCGGCACCAGTCCGGTGGTGTGCGTGAGCAGGTGACGAATGGTCAGCTTCTGAGTCTCTGCCTTGTTCTTCAGCGAAAATGTTGGAAGATACTCGACTACTTTATCATCCCAACGCAAGATGCTGTCCCTCACCAGCAGCGCAGTCAGCACGCCTGCGAATCCCTTCGAGAGTGACGCGATGCGAAACACCGTGTTGGTATCCACAAGCTCCGGCCCGTCAATATTTCGGACGCCGAAGCCCCGCATATAGGCAATGCGGCCGTCTTTCACAATCGCGACGGCAGCGCCGGGCGAGTTGGATCTTTCAAGATACTCTCCGACGTATGCGTCGTAATCAATCAACAGGCTATCGAACGCAGTGATGACGTGCGGGTCGTCTCCCATACCCACCGTGTTCGAGAAACTAAAAAACAGTAACAGCGCTGCAAATGCGCCAAGCACAGACTTCATCGTTCTACTCTATTCTCTAAATTGTAGTGAAAAATGTACCGAGGGGACGGATATAAGATAAAGAATTTGGGAGGAAAAAACTAATAACTTTCTTTTTGGGAGGGAAATTTTTTTGTTTTCACATCGTTCACGTACGCGCCGACCGCTGTGCGTATCGTATCGGCGAGCCGTGCGTATCGCCTGACAAACCGCGGGTGAAAATCTTCATAAATTCCCAGCATGTCGGAAACCACCAACACCTGGCCATCGCATTGTAGGCCTGCACCTATACCGATTGTAGGAATGGAAAGAGACTTGGTAATTTTCCCTGCGAGGGAGGAGGGAATTTTTTCCAGCACAACCGCGAATGCCCCGGCTTCTTCGAGCGCCTTCGCGTCCCGCAGAATACGCTTGGCTTCTCCCGCCGAGACGCCTCGCGGCTGATACCCACCGAACTGGCGAATTGATTGCGGGGTAAGCCCCAAATGCCCCACGACGGGTATCCCGGCTTGCGTCGTCATACGCACAAGCTCGGCTATGCGCTCGCCGCCTTCAAACTTCACAGCGCCCGCGCCGGTTTCTTTCATCACTCTGCCGGCGTTGCGGAAGCCTTCCTCGGCGCTCGCTTGGTAGCTCATAAACGGCATATCCAGCACCACCATCGCCCTTTCCACGCCTCGGATGACTGCCTTCGTGTGGTAAATCATTTCTTCGAGGGTAACGGCAAGTGTCGTCTCGTGCCCCTGGAATACCATCCCGAGCGAATCACCGACGAGAATAAGGTCAACACCCGCCTGGTCAAGCAAGCGTGCGGTCAAGTAATCGTATGCGGTAAGGCATGCAATCTTAGAGCTGCCGCGTTTCATTTCAGCGATGGTGCGCGTCGTAACGCGCTTGGGACCTGAGCCAGCAGTAGAGTTTTTCATAGTGTGCGGACGGCGTCTTTAAGGTGTGATTCGAATGTCAATGCCCATTTTTTCTCAAAGCCGCGCTGTATTGCCGCCGCGACTTCTTCGAACGTGATAGCCCTGTTGAGTATAGATTTCACATCCGTCGTTTTCATCGACAATTCCGCTAGGAGAGCGTCCCGTTCGGCATCGCTCTCGAACTTCAAGAACTCTGCGATGCGCAGGTGGTCATTTCCTAGTAGAATCGAGCCGTGCTGGAGGATGATTTCCTTCCCGTGAAACCAGAACCGCCTTTGCGCGCTGCCAACGAGCTTGCGGCCGTTGAACTTTATTTCGTGCCGCGCTGAACTGCTAAAACAAGCTGCGCCGGATGTTGCGCGATACAAAGATGGGAAATCAGGCTGGGATTTTTCGAGCGACGCACCGACACCAAGTTTTTCTAGGCCACACAGCAGCGCTTCACTAATCAGACGATAGATTGCTGAAATATTTGTGTCACCAAGAACTTCAAGGTTTTCAAAACCATAAAGGTCTGAGATAACGCTATACGTCAATTCATCCGAATGCAATATCGCTCGCCCTCCCGTAGGGCGGCGAACGATATCGATTCCCGCGCGTTCTGCGGCGTGTGTGTCGATGTCATCGAGCGATTGGTTCCAGCCATAGGAAATCGCCACGGGACTCCATCCGTACACGCGAATGGTGGGCAACCGCTCGCTGTCCGCTATCTCGCGCGCGAGCTGCTCATCATACTGCATGTTAAACGCGCCTGATTTAGCGCCTGTATGTTCGAAGAGCCAGGACATTACCTGTTCCGCTTGGGTCCGGGGATGATGCCCCGCTTGCTGTTGCCGATGAAATCCAGCACGCGTTGCACTTCCGGCACAAGCTCAACTTCGCTCTTAATCCGCTCGGCAGCCTGGCTGACGTTAAGTTGGGACCGATAGATAAGCCGGAAGGCCTGCTCAAGCAGTGAAATCGTTTTTTCGGAAAACCCGCGACGCTGCAACCCGATGGAGTTGAGTTTTTCAAAGCACAACGGTTCCTGTCCTGCAAGCACATACGGCGGAACGTCTTTCGTTGCGCGAAAACCGCCGCCGATCATCGCGTGCGCTCCGATCGTAACGAACTGATGGACTGGCGTTAACCCGCCGACGATGGCATAATCCTCCACCGTTACATGGCCTGCCAGCGCAACGCAATTCGCGAGGATAACATGGTTACCGACGACGCAGTCATGGGCGGCATGCGTATACGCCATAAACAGGCAATCGTTTCCAATGACAGTTTTACCTTTGTCAATTGTTCCGCGGTTAAGCGTCACGTACTCGCGAATCACCGTCCGGTCACCCACCTCAAGCGTCGTTGCCTCACCCTTATACTTTAAATCCTGCGGCGGAGCGCCGACGGAAGCTCCAGGGAAAATTTTGCAGTCGCGTCCGACGCGCGCACCGTTGAAGAGTACAGCATGGGGGCCAATCCATGTCCCGTCACCAATGGTAACATCGTCCTCGACGACGGCAAACGGGCTCACAGTAACGCCTTTACCCAATTGCGCTTTTGGGCTTACGACCGCGCGCGGGTCTATTTGAATGCTCATCAGTGTTGTTGTGGGTTCTTTTCGGTTGGAGTTTTCGCCGGCGCGACAGAGCCGTTGCCGCCGGGTTCCTGGCGGTCAATTACGGCGGCTGTAAATTCTCCCTCGGCGACAAGCGCGCCATCGACGAATGCCCTACCTTTTATCTGAATGACCTTCGTTCTCCGGCTCACCATCTCGATGTCCAGTACGAGTGTATCTCCGGGGGTCACCGTCTTGCGGAACTTTACATTGTTGATCGCCATGAAATATACCAGCTTATTGCCGGGGTTCTCTGAACCGTTCAACAGCAGGATACCACCGGCCTGCGCCATCGCTTCAATGATCAACACACCGGGCATCACGGGCTGACCCGGGAAGTGTCCCTGAAAAAAGGACTCGTTCATCGTCACGTTCTTGACGCCGACGACGCGCTGGTCGATCTGGAAGTCGATAATTTTGTCAACCAACAAAAAAGGATAACGATGCGGCAGAATGCGCTGGATGGCGTTGATGTCAAACACCACGCCTTCCTTTTTCTCGTGTTGGTATTTTTTTACAATCTTTTTCTGCTGGTAGAGTTTGCGGACTTTCCGCGCGAACTCAATGTTGCTTGCATGCCCCGGCCGTGCGGCAAGGACCTGCGCCTTCAGCGGCGCGCCGATGAGCGCCAAATCTCCCATCAGGTCGATGAGCTTATGACGCGCAGGCTCATTGCGGAAGCGGAGAGACTTGTTGTTGAGTACGCCCGTGGTGCCGAGGATAACGGAATGTGAGATGCCGAGTTTCTTCGCGAGTTTCTTGATTTCTTCGTCGGGCAACTCGCGGTCGACAATCACAATCGCATTGTCTAAATTGCCACCTTTGATCAACCCCTGGTCGCGTAGGATTTCAACTTCGTGCAGGAAACAAAATGTGCGCGAGGCGGCGAATTCCGAAACAAATTCTTTCTCGAGATTGAAAAGACCGGTGTGTTGGCTGCCGAGAGCGGGGTTCTGGTAATCTACCATCACCGTCAGGCGGTAATCGTCCGTCGGCAGCGCAACAATATCGACGCCTTGTTCTTCGTTCTGGTAGCGGATGGTTTGGTCGATAATGAGGTAGTCTTTAGGTGCTTCCTGCTCTTTTAAACCAGCTTCGAGGATCATATCGACAAACGGCTTTGCACTGCCGTCGCCAATGGGCGGCTCAATGTTGTCCAACTCGATGATAATATTATCCACTTGCATGCCGACAATAGCGGCAAGTACGTGCTCAACTGTATAGACACGGGCTTCACCGATACCGATTGTCGTGCCCCGGGCGATATCAACAACGTGGTCGACATCGGCAGGGATTTCCGGCGCACCGCCGATATCCACGCGACGAAAGCGAATGCCGTAATCTTCAGGCGCGGGCTTAAGCGTCATGGTCGTCGTAACGCCCGTATGCAAACCGACGCCGTGCATCGAGACCGGCTTCTTAATCGTGTGTTGTTGGATGAGCATAGGATCCCTTTTCTTCATAGGGGCACGTTGCAACGTGCCCCTACAGGATATTATTTTAATTTCTCAAATAACTGCGCGACCTTCTTTTTCAATTCCTCGAACTCGCGCGCTAATTCCGGCAACGAACGCAGCGCCGCTTCGATCCTGCGCGATTTTTTCACTTCTTTCGCAGGATAACCTGTATACATCTGCCCCGGTTGAGTAAACGACTTTGTCACTCCCGACTGAGCCAGGAATATCGAATTGTCCGCCATCTCCATGTGTCCGGCAAAGCCCACTTGCCCACCGATCATGTTGTGCTTGCCGATCTTCGTGCTGCCGGCAAGCCCCGTCTGTGCGGCGATGACCGTGTCTTCACCGACAGTACAATTGTGCGCAATCTGAATGAGATTATCAAGTTTGACGCCGCGTTTGATGACGGTTTCACCCACTGTCGCACGGTCGATGCAGCAATTTGCGCCAATACTCACATCGTCTTCGACGATAACGATGCCGAGCTGAGGTATTTTCTCGTATGTGCCGTCGGGTTTCGGCGCCCAACCGAAGCCGTCGCTGCCTATTACCGTTCCGGAATGAATGATTACCCTACTCCCTATCCGACATTGATGATACACCGTCACGCGTGGATACAGGAGACACCCAGCACCGATCTGAACACTCTTGCCGATGATGCACCCGTGAGAGATTTTCGTCTCATCACCAATCACAGCTCCCTCATCAACAACGACGTTGGCGCCGAGCACAACATTCTTGCCGAGCTTAGCAGATTTCGCGATAATTGCGCTGGGATGTATACCCTCCGGGAACGGGTCGACTTTCGGCGTCAATAGGTCGAGTACGCGAAGAAAACCAATATACGGGTCCTCAACGCGGATAAAAGCGGGCGCACCGTTGGCATCCTTGCCGTGAGCCAAATCGAGTTGCTGTGCTTTCGAAACTAGAACAACTGAGGCTTTGGTGCTAGAAAGAAACCGCTCGTACTTGGGGTTCGCGAGGAAGGTCAACTCGCCTGCGCGTGCCTCTTCGATCTTCGCCACGCGGGTGATGTCTTTCGTACTGTCGCCGACGACTTCTCCATTCAGCCACGATGCGATTTCCCCGACGGTCATGCAGGCTCTTGATCGGTTGTGGTCAATCAGTTTTTTGGAGCAGCGGGAACGCTTATTTGTAGTTTCGCCAACACTTTTGCGGTCAGGTCGTTTTTCTCGTTCGCAAACATCAAAAGGATTTCACCGCTTTTATCAAACACGTAATCGTATTCTTCTTCCTTGGCAACATCCTGGATTGCTTGAAACACGCGGTCTTGTACCGGCTTCATGAGCTCGTTCTGTTTGTTGAACAGGTCGCCGTTCTGACCGAACTTTAAATTACGATATTCAGCGATCCTGCGCTCCAAATCCTGGAGCTCCTTTTCTGCCTCCGCGCGGCGTTGGTCCGTCATAACGAGCTTGCGCTTGTCGTATTCTTCAAATCGATTCTGCCAATCTTGTTGCATTTTTTGGAGCTCGTTCTGCCACTCCACGACAAGTGCATCCAGTTGGCGCTGGGCATCCTGGGCATCCGGCAATTCTTTCATAATTGCTTCAGAGCTGATGTGCCCAATTTTTGATTGGGCATTGGCAGCCGTCAGGCCACATGAGACAAGTGCAATGAGAAAAAGGAGGAAGCGTTTCATAAATTCACCTTATGACGGGGTGTACAGAAATGCATCGGCGACAAAAAAGACAATTCTCTGTCTTTCCGAGGACAACGAGGAATCTAAAAAATACTTGAACGCAAAAGAAAGGTTCCTCGTCGCTTCGCTACTCGGAATGACAATCTCTTTCTCTGTTACACAGAAATCCTACTTGCCTTTCGTTACACCGCGTTTCAGACGGTCAAGCACTTGATAGGTAAGGTCGTACTTCACGTCTGCGAACAACACCATTGCGTCGTTTGCTTTATCGAACACGAAACTATAGCCATCGTCTTTCGCTACGCCTTCGATGGCTTTGAGGATCCGGTCGCGAATCGGGGCGAGCCTTTTTTCGCGTTCGGTAACAGCCTCGCCCTGCCGCGGGTCGAATTTTTGCGCCTGGTATTGCAAGTACCGTTGCCGCAGCTCGTTCAGCTCTTGTTCTTTCGCCTGGCTTGACGCCTGGTTCATCATCGCTTTCTTCTTTTGGTAATCGTCAAACTCTCGCTGGAACGTCGTGTCCATCTTCGTGAGTTCCGAGTTCCATCCTCTGATAAGGTCTTCCAGCTCCTTAACCGCCTGCTGTGCCTCCGGGAGGTCGGCGAGGATTTTTTCCGAATCCACATAGCCGATTTTGAGCGCCTGTGCCTGTGCGAACGAAGCCGCCACCGTCAGACTTGCAACAATACCTATAAGCAACAAAGTTTTTTTCACGATACCCTCTTAGGATTAAGTTGTTAAAAGATAAATTAATTTCTTTCTCAGAACCCGCGGCCAAACTGGAAATGGAATTTCCAGCCGGGCGTACCGCCGCCGGGCAGCGGGGGGTCGAAGCCGTAACCGTAATCGAAACCCACCAAACCGATCGGGTTAATCATCAAGCGAACGCCCATACCCGCCGAGCGGCGTAAATTGAACGGGTCTTGAATCGAATGATTGAGCCAAACATTGCCTGCCTCGGCAAAGAACAATGTATAAATCGGAATCGGGTTGAGCGCAAGAGCAAAGCGGAGTTCCACCTGATGTTTGAGCATTGCAAAACCGCCCTGGTCTCCATCGCTCGGACCCACACTACGGTCTTCGTATCCGCGGAGCGGGGTCGTCTGAAATTGCCCCAGCCCTGTGCCGCCCATATAAAATAATTCGTAAGGGGAAATGCGTGTATTGTTCTCAAACTCAAAAATAAATCCGATTGTGCTGGAGGTTGCCAGGGCAATCCGGGGACTTCCAAACACCGGCACGTACCACTCCGCTGAAAAAATATGTTTATGGTAACGCGCGTTACCCGGTAGGAACGGGCCACCGTTGATTTCCGTCAACAACGAGAAGTTTGAGCCGGACGACGGAAAAATGGGGCTATCGGTGCTGTTACGGGAAATCACCTGAGCAATGCCGAATTGCGAGGTTACGCCCTCCCGGTAGTAGCCAAGGCCTTCAATCACATTGCTGCGCTGAGCCCGGACCGTCCAATCGACGCGGAAGAAATCATCAGGCCAGCGAAGGCGGCGCCCGATACGGATCGACGCGCCGGTTGTGTGAACGTCGACACCGTAGCGTTGCCGCGTATCAAACAAGTTCACGCCGAAGAGCGTGGGCGTATCGTAGAGCCACGGTTCCTGAAAGCCGATCGAAAACGTGCGGAAGCTGCTGCCCTCGCCAAATTGCCAATCGAACGTCAACACTTGCCCGGCACCGCCGCGCAACGGCTCTTTGAGCGAAAAATTATTGAACGACAACCCCAGCGCGCCGTTGAAGCCGAAGAAGCCGCTGTAACCCACCGACATATTGAACGTATCGCTGGGTTTCTCTTCGACCGCATACTCGAGGTCTACCGTCTTATCATCAACAGGTTTTACATCCGGCCTGATTTTCTCCGGGTTGAAGTAATTCAACTGCGATAACTGCCGGGCGCTGCGGATGACAAGCTCACGGCTAAAATCGTCTCCCGGACGGGTATAGAGCTCCCGGCGGATCACCTTTTCGTACGTCTTCGTATTGCCGGTAATACGCACCTGACCGATTTTGAATTTATTCCGTTCACGCACATGGAACGTCAAATCGATGCTATCTGCCGCTATGCGCTGCTCTTCCGGCTCAACTTGAAAGAAGAGGTACCCGTTATTCATATAGAGAGAGGAAACATCGTTCTCCGCTTCGTTGCGGTAGAGGTTTTCCTCCAATTTGCCTGTATCATAAATGTCGCCGGATTGGAACCCAAGCCTTGCAGAGAGCACATCGTCCGGATAGACCGTATTGCCATCCCAAGCGATATTCCGGACCTTATACTGCGGGCCTTCGTGCACGAAAATATCGATTGCGAGGTATTTCTTATCGTCGCTATAGGAGATAGAATCCTTCAATATTTCCGCATCGCGATAGCCGTTTTTGCGATAAAACTTCAAAATAAGCTGCTTGTCCTCTTCATATTTCTTTTTTTCGAATTTATTGCTCGCCCAGAACTTCCACCATGCCCGTTCGCTCGTTTCGCTCATTTCGCCTTTCAGGTCGTCGTCGTCAAACTGCGTATTGCCGTAGAAGAGAATCCGGTCAACAACGATTTTTTGCCCTTCGTCGATGATGAATTTCAGCACCACACGACTGCTTGTTGTGTCTTCCGACGCAAGCAGAGTATCTCGAATAACCGCGTTTAGATATCCCTCTTCATCGTATTTCGCTTTCAGCTGGCGGATAAAAGAAGATACTTCATGCTCAGAGACAATCTGCCCCTTGACCATGCTTACAGTTTTCAGGATATCGTCTTCGCTCAGCTCATCGTTTCCTTTGACTTCTACTCTCTCCAACCGGGGGTTTTCCCTCACGCGGATTTGGAGATACACGCCTTCGGGAGTACGGTTTTCAATATAAATTTGGACATCGGCAAAGAGTCTCAATCCGTACAGTCGCTCGATGGCGGTACGAGTCTGTTGTCCCGGCACGGCAATCTCGTCGCCGACTTTCAGTCCCGTGTTCGCGATAATCGCGTTGGCGTCCGCTGAACGCTGGCCTTGTACGGAAATGCCGAGTATGCGGTACACTTCGGGTTGCCGGACGTTTTGCGCGTAGACCGAAACGGCGGGGATCGCCATTGGGGCAATACTGAGCAGCGCCACTGAAAGAGAAAATAAGAGAGAGGTACGCTTAGAGCTTCGCGACACTTTTGAAAAACCTTTCCACTCCGCTCAAGGGTCCGGAGGAGACCGGAACGCCCTGCGTGTCTTGGATCTGTTCGCTGGTCATGCCGAACCGGCGTTCACGCTGCTGGAACTCGGCGATGGATTCATACAACTGCTTGCGGCGAAAATCGGGCCAGTGTACATGCGAGATGGCAATCTCACTATAGGCAAGCTGCCATAGGAGGAAATTGCTGATACGGTTCTCTCCGCTGGTGCGAATCATGAGATCCGGGTCGGAGAAATCTTTTGTCGATAGATATTGTGAAATCACTTCTTCGTTGATCTGGTCTTTTGTTAGTGTACCGTTGCGGACGTCTTCGGCAATGCGCTTCATCGCGCGCGTCAAGTCCCACCGCCCGCTGTAACTGAGCGCCAGGATGAGCGTCAACCCTGTGTTATGTTTCATCAGCTCGCTCGCGTCAAGCAGTTCATCCTGTATATCGTTCGGCAGCGAAGAAATATCGCCGATGGCTTTCAGCTGCACTTCGTTCTCGTGCAGGCGGTCGCGCTCATCGCGCAGCGCTTTCAACAGCAAGCGCATGAGCATGGAGACTTCATCGACGGGCCGGCGCCAGTTTTCTGTCGAAAACGCGTACAGGGTAAGATACTTCACTCCGAGCTGTCCGCACGCCTCTACAATATCGCGAACAGAATTCACGCCCTCATGGTGCCCGGCGATGCGGGGCAAGCCTCTGCGCTTCGCCCAGCGGCCGTTCCCATCCATAATAATGGCGATGTGCTTGGGAATTTCGCCGCTTGCACGCAGCATGTCTTGCTGTTTCTTATCTGCGCCGGTTGCTTGTTCTAATGCCACTCGTGTACACCTAACAAAATGTCAGAAATTATTTCGCGGGTAGATGTTAATTTAACCTTTTTTGAAAAGAAAGTCAAAGAAATGGCGTAACGTTCAACATGTCATTTATACTGTAATTTCGCCACTCTGCTCTTGTCGGGGATTACCTACGGGTGAGGTATGTCTCGGCCGAACCGCACTTGCCGAGCGCGCCAAGCAAAGTCCACCCGAACTTCCTTAAACCGGTTTGTTGTGACACGCGTCTCATGGGGTGTTAGACGTTTGAGCGCCCCAAAAGGCACTTTGCTTGACTACGCTTTCGAATTGTGGTATATTGTCTATGGAAGCGTTAGGAAGTATTGGGAAGCATGGGAAACTTTAGGGAGGGTGAACGAGTTTTAATAGGTAAGCAGCGCCTTCACCCAACGCGGCGCCTCTTTGAGAATACCCAACGAGCGCCGTATATGTCCCACAATTAGAGAGCTTATTTAATGGAAGGTAACTTTTCAAACCGCGTGCAGGATGTCATTCGCCTCAGCCGCGAAGAAGCCCTGCGTCTTGGCCACGACTATATCGGCACCGAGCACCTGTTGTTGGGGATCATTCGTGAAGGAGAAGGCATTGCGGTGAAGATTCTCCGCAACCTCGGCGTCGATTTGTATCGTTTGAAGAAAGCTATCGAAGACACAGTGCGCACATCCGGCGGCACACTGACTATCGGCAACATCCCTCTCACCAAGCAGGCTGAGAAGGTCCTTAAAATTACGTACCTCGAAGCGAAACTCTATAAATCCGACGTGATCGGAACCGAGCATTTGCTCCTCTCACTGCTTCGAGACGACGACAATATCGCCGCACAGATTTTACACCAGTTCAACGTGCATTACGACGTCGTTCGCAACGAGCTGGATAACATCATTTCTGGTAAGCCATCGACGCCTCCGGCGGCTGGCGGACATCCCGCTGAGAAGAAGCAGGAACGCTCCAAGACACCGGTGCTGGATAACTTCGGCAGGGATTTAACAAAGCTTGCTATAGAAGATAAGTTGGATCCCATCGTTGGGCGCGAGAAAGAAATCGAACGCGTAGCTCAAGTGTTAAGCCGCCGCAAGAAGAACAATCCGGTACTCATCGGCGAGCCGGGCGTTGGCAAGTCTGCAATCGCCGAAGGCCTGGCGCTCCGCATCGTGATGAAGAAAGTCTCCCGTGTCCTACATGACAAGCGCGTGGTCACACTCGACCTTGCCGCGCTCGTCGCCGGCACGAAATACCGCGGGCAGTTCGAAGAGCGCATGAAGGCTGTGATGAACGAGCTGGAGAAAGCCAAAGACGTCATCCTCTTTATAGATGAACTGCATACGATTGTCGGCGCGGGCGGCGCAAGCGGTTCGTTGGATGCTTCCAACATGTTCAAGCCTGCGTTGGCTCGGGGCGACCTACAGTGCATCGGCGCAACGACGCTTGACGAGTACCGACAATATATAGAGAAGGACGGCGCGCTCGACCGACGGTTCCAGAAAATTATGGTCGACCCGACAACTGTCGATCAAACCATACAGATTCTGCAGAACATCAAGCATAAGTACGAAGAGCATCACGGCGTCCGCTATACAGAAAAAGCCATCGATTCCGCAGTGCGGCTAAGCGACCGGTACATCACCGACCGCTACCTGCCGGATAAGGCAATCGACGTGCTGGACGAATCCGGCTCGCGCGTGCATCTCGCCAATATAAAAGTGCCGAAGGAAATCCTTACGCTCGAAGAGGAAATCGAAAAGATTAAGCTGGCGAAGAATCAGGTCGTCAAAAATCAAAACTTCGAAGAAGCCGCGCGGTTGCGCGACCTCGAGAAGAAACTGTTGAGCGACCTCGAAATCGCCAAGCGGGAGTGGGAATTAAAAGCTCAGGATATCGTGTATGAAGTGGATGAAGAAGAGTGCGCCGCCGTTGTGGCAATGATGACGGGCATTCCGGTGCAGAAAGTGGCAGAGAGCGAATCCGCCAAATTGCTCAAGATGGAAGAGGCGCTGAAAGAAGTCATCATCGGGCAGGATGAGCCTATCGAGAAACTGACGAAGGCAATCCGCCGTGCCCGCGCCGGGTTGAAAGACCCGAAACGCCCCATCGGCTCGTTTATTTTCTTGGGCCCCACGGGCGTCGGAAAGACGGAAATGGCAAAGTCGCTCGCCCGGTATTTATTCGACTCCGAGGAAGCATTGATTAGGATAGATATGAGCGAGTATATGGAGAAATTCTCCGTCTCGCGGCTGGTCGGAGCGCCTCCGGGATACGTCGGCTACGAAGAAGGCGGGCAACTGACGGAGAAAGTCCGCCGCAAGCCATATTCTGTCGTGCTGCTGGATGAAATCGAAAAGGCGCACCCGGATGTGTTCAACATCCTGTTGCAAGTGCTGGATGACGGCATCCTCACGGATAGCCTCGGCCGCAGGGTGGATTTCAAGAACACGATTCTCATCATGACGTCCAACATCGGCTCGCGGGATATTAAAGTGGGCGGCGGGTTGGGCTTCGGACTGCAGACCGATAAAGACAAATACCAGTCGATGAAATCCAATATTGAAGACGCCCTGAAGCGCATCTTCAACCCGGAATTCCTCAACCGCGTCGATGACACGCTCGTGTTCCATAGCCTGGAGCGTGAGCATATCCTGCGGATTATCGATATCTCGCTGAAAGAACTCCTCGGCCGCATGACGTCGATGGGTATCGGCGTTGAGCTCACCAAGCCAGCGAAAGAATTCCTTGCCGACAAAGGCTTCGACCCGGCATTCGGGGCGCGTCCCCTACGCCGTGCGGTGCAGAAATACGTCGAAGACCCGCTCGCGGAGCAGATTCTCAAAGGCACGTTCCAAACCGGAGCTAAGGTGAAGGTCAAGTATAGCAAGAAGGCGGAAGACCTGAAGTTCGTCGATTCGACCAAAGACACCGGCGGCGATGAGTTCAAGGAGATCGACGAGGAGATTGCGGATCTGCCGAAGAACTGATGAAGCAGGAGACATCCGCCCAACAAGATGGCGGACTTCGCGTATAACGCTCAGGAAGTCAGTAGTCAGTTATCAGAGGTCAGTAAAAGCATAAAAACACAAACCCTTGGCGATAAGCCGAGGGTTTTGTGTTTGAGAGATGAATCAACAACCTAAGTGGCGCGTTTATGACAGGACCATGTTGCAATGCAAATCTATTGGGTCAAAAGAATAATCCCATCACGTCCAACGGATATAGTTTCCTTTACTTTTGATGCATTCAATTCAAGAAAGTTATCTGAAAAGAAGCGAATCGCTTTTTCGGGATTTCGACGTTCGGAGATGTTCTCTAGCACTTCAGAATCTATCCCGAAATATAAGTTTGGGGTTCCTATTGCTCTGATTTTGAAATTACGTCCGAATCGTTCGATTGTTCGAGCCTGAAACCACTCGGATTGGTTCACAAAGACTGAGTAGTAATCCCTTAAGTAGTCCATAAATTCGACCGTGATTTTAACACCAGAGTCTTGTTCCTCATCGGGATCAATTATTTGACCTTGGATTGGGTCAGTAGACATGTCATAGAATGCGGCTATGCGAGTCGCCGGAGGTAGGTTATTCACGCTTACGACTTGTGATACTTGGTAAATTGCGTGTTGTAACTCAGCATCGTTTCTTCCAGATGAATATCCTTTCGCCTCAACAATATGAGGTCGTCTTGCAACATCGAACCCTACTAAATCAGGGATACGAGCTGGTTTATTGTTTGCATAAAGTTTGACTTTGGGCGGAAGTTGTACACCTGTAGGAGAGAGAATTACGCCTGTCATGCGTTTGGTATGCACCAACCACGGTACACCAAGCAAAATTTCAACTGAAGCACGTACAAAGCCCATTCCCAAATGATAAGAAACTGAGATCTTCTCGCTCATTTCCAATCGATTGATGAATGTATCAGATAATTTAAGGTAGCCACTATTGTCTTCAGTGACGTGTGCATAGGTCATAGATAATAGGCAGGCTAGACGCCAAAAGCCGAGATGAAAAACATCCATAATGCCAGCTTGCCCAACCATCATAACTGATCTTGCCAGATCTTGTAAGGAAATGTCAAGGTTTCTGCCTACAGCATTTAGCGTGGTGTATGCGCCAGAGAATCTGGAAATGTCAGCTTTAATCATGGTATTCGTAACTGAATTTTGACCGTTTACAGTTGCCACGCGGAAAGTGGGAACAAAAAAACTGACGGACAGGGCCTAACGTTCAGTGTATTCCTTTGTTTCCATTTCTATGTTGTGGGTTTTGTTCGTCCTCGTTCAACCTTTGCTGGTAGAACAAAAAGAAAATCAGCCAGAGCTAGTGCGAAGTTAATGCATTTTCTTGCCTCATCTTCACCAGGGAGAGGCTCCGCATCGTCGGCATGTCTTTGGTCGTTGGCATCAAGGCGCACTTCGTGAGCCCATTGTGCCATTTCGGTCGTGATGAGATGATCAGATGCAGCCCTATCTATTCTACTATAGAGCGACCCCTCCTTAAGTCCTTTCACTTTTAGCATTGAATCAACCGCACTGGCAGCCAGCATAACAGCGCCTGCCGGAGCGTGCAGACTATCAATAGATTGTTGTAAGTACGAACGGGCAGGATTAGGAATAACTTGATCAGCTATTTGGGCGCTCGGATACATTTCTGTCACTATGCCATCCTGTCCTTGGGAACTCGCACACAAGATTTGCCCCCCACACGTAATACACCGATAGGCACTCCACCAGCGTTTATTCGCTCCAGAAACGGAAACTGATTCTTGCGAACCAAAGACTCTATCAAGTCGAGGCTTAGCTACGCTACAGTGTGGGCAACGAGGAAGGTCAAGCTGGTTGAGCATCTGCGTTAAGATTTCATTCATCGATAGAGTCCTCTATTATTTTGCTACATTGACAGGCAGCCGGACATGACACCTAACGTTTAACGGCGCGACGCAGTGCTTTTTAAACTCGTGAACTATTCGAGTATCTTTGCACCGCTTGTTAGCTTCAGTGCAGTTACGATACATTCATCTTCAATAACGAAAGAACAATTACTCCGAGAAAAATCCAAACAACAGAGATTTTCATAGCTAACGTAGCCCATCTATAAGGACGATATTTGTTTCTGACAAGCTGGAGTGTTGTGAAATGAAGCTTGAAATAATTCTGGCGAATTGACGAATCATTAAATCCTTCGAGAGTGCTTATATAGTTCTCGGGTGCCGATGGAAAATTATGTTTAGGCCACATCACGTAATTGTTAATCTGCATTTCTGTGAAGGGAACATTGAGACCGAAAAATTTTCTCGAGGGGCGAATAGTCTGAAGTAAAAGTAGCGCTACAACAGTAAACAGAAAAAAGGATACCGCTAAAAAGATGTAACTCACCGTATTGATTGTTGATGATTGATGAGTTATGAATATTTCATTGACAGCGTATGTCAATGAACCAATTAAAACGCCTTGAACCGCTAGCAAAATATCCGCCTTGTTGTCAACCAAGTTTATTCGGTTCTCCAAATGAGTGACCGAATCTCTTAGAAATTCAATTACTTTGCTTTGCGTAGTGTCTTCCATTTGTGTATCCTTTCCGTTTACAGATTGCTTACTGCATAACGCCCAACTCGTGAATCTCCTGATTTCGTATGCCCCTTCCACAAAACACAAAAGCCCCTGTCGTTGAAGAATCAACTCCAGAGGCTTCTCTAAACTCTCGCTACACATTAAGGCTCCCCTTCCTCCTAAGCCCGCCATTAAGATTGGCGGGCAGGCGCCTTCCCGCAGTGCGGGATCCCAAACAACCCCAAAGGGGCAGGCGGGACTGGTGGCATAATCTTTTTCTCGCAAAGGCGTCCCGCTATAATGCAGCGGGATGCAAAAAACGCACAGAGAGCGCAAAGGTATATTTATGTCAAAAGCTCTTCTTAGCGTGCTTTGCGTCTTGGCGAGAGACTCAGCTTTAGTACTTGTTTAATATACAAACTCGCGGGGAAAAAGCAAACCCCATTAACAAGTCACCCCGAACTCGTTTCGGGGTCTATCTTTTAGATGCTGAAACAAGTTCAGCATGACGTTTATCTTATATTTTTTCCCAAATCCGCCTTGATCTCTATTGTTATCCGCTGTTTCAGTATTCTATTGCCTTTGCAAATCTCTCATAAACGCTATTAGAGCGATTCTGTACGCCGACCCACCCCAAGATACCACCTTGAGTGGACGGGAAAAATCCGTCCATGGACGGGGAATTTCCGTCCGTATCCCAGAAACGGGTTGAGGTCACCAAAATCAGATGTCAGTGGTCAGATGTCCTCCGTAGGAGTCCCTACGGGAAGAAATCAGTAAGAAAAAACACCTCAGTTTGTCATTCCCGAATGTTTTTTGTCGGGAATCCACAGATGGATGCCCGCTTAAAACCTGCCTGCCGGCAGGCAGGTCTGCGGGCATGACAAGGTACTTCTACCCCCAACTTACATTGGGGGTTTGTGCATTTAATAGGCTATTGCTGACACCCCGACGGCCTCCTTATGCCTTTGAAAGAAATGCGATACGAAATAAGAAAACATTTCATTATCCTACGACCACGAGGAGAAAAACTCATGAGCTTTTCTTACCAGGAAAAACAATCTTCATCGCCACTGGTTGATGTCGTTTGGCGCACAGAGGATCAAACTGATGGAATATACATCGCTTCGGCTGATGCATGCTGGGATATGATTTTCATTACGAGCCGCGAGGGAAAAACCACGGTGTTACTGAGCGGACCCTGTTTCAAAACAACTCGTGTTCCTTATACGGCTGGCAATAAAAACTTCGGCATAAAATTCAGCTCGTGCACGGTCTTTACAAATATCCCAGTTGCCTCGATGGTCAATGTGACAAAGAGCTTGCCTATGCCAACTGAAAATAGCTTTGAACTGCAAGGCATAACCTGGAAGCTCCCTACGTACGAAAGCGTCGATCAATTTGTAGCAGAGCTGGAAAACCGTGGTTTGATAAAATCTGACCCGATTATCAAGAGCGTGCTTGAAGACAAAAACGCTGGTATTTCCCAGCGTTCCGTCCAGCGACATTTTATCAAGACCATCGGTATGTCTCCTCGCAGAGTAAAGCAAATCATCGCGGCCCGGACGGCAGTCGGGTTGCTCTTGCAGGGCGCACAAATAGCCGAAGTAGCCTATAAGCTCGGCTACGCGGACCAAGCCCACATGACCCGCATGCTCAAGCGTTTCACAGATTATACCCCCCTAGGCAACAAAATCAGAAACCAGAAGGTTTAGGTTTTCGTGTCGTTTTTGTTCAAGACTTCTTACAAGTGCCGCCATAAATTTGCAGCCTAACAGAATTCCTATGAAAACTTCAACAGGTAAGTCCATGTCTCGTGGCAATTTCCTCAGGCTTTCAGTCCTGCTAGGCATTTCTTTGGCGAAGGTCGAGGTCTTGTCCGCTTTCGGTTTGAAAAAAGAATATCTCAGCGGAAGAAGCAATATAACCAACAAGGAACAACATATGAACATGAAGCCATTCAAAATCGCAATTCCAGAAAAAAAGCTTAAGGATTTGCACGAACGCCTCAAAAACACCCGCTGGCCCTATGAGATCCCGGGGGAAGGCTGGAAGCGCGGCATGCCTCTTGAGTATACTCAAAAACTAACAGAGTACTGGCGGACAAAGTTTGATTGGCGCGAGCAAGAAGCGAGGTTGAATAAATACCCACAATTTATTACTGAAATCGACAATCAACCCATCCACTTTCTGCACGTGCGATCCACTGATGCCAAAGCTGTACCGCTCGTTCTGTGTCACAGCTACCCCGGTTCCTTCGTTGAGTTTTCTCGAATGATCGAACCATTAGTCAACCCTGGCAAGAACGAACAGGCTTTTCACCTTGTGATACCCTCACACCCGGGATATGGGTTCTCAACACCTGTTACAACAAAGGGCTGGGAAATCAGTAAAATGGCTGGCGCGTATGTTCGCATCATGCGTGAGCTTGGCTATGAGCGTTACGGCGTCCATGGCGGCGACATTGGAGCAGGCGTTTGCGAACAACTATGCATTCAGGCGGGAGACCAAGTCATTGGCTCGCTGATTACTACCGATCCTGGTGCCATTGCAACCGACTTTACACCACCCACAGATCATTTGAGTGAAGATGAAAAAAAACGCCATCAAGAGTTGAAATCCGCACGAAGTGAAGATTTCGGTTATCTTCAAATTCAATCTACCCGCCCGCAGACGCTTGCTTACGGTCTCACCGACTCGCCGGTCGCACAGATGACTTGGATTGTAGAAAAGTTCAAAGCGTGGACTGACCCTACAAAAGCACTCCCCGAAGACGCTGTAGATATCGATCAGCTACTGACGAATGTCAGCATCTACTGGTTTGGACGAGGTGGAGCGGGCGCAGCGAATTTTATTTACGAAGCTTTTCATGCTCATCCTGCGTGGGGCCAAACACATAACGTACCGCAGGGATGTGTCGTGTTCGGCAAAGAGCAATTGGTGCGCAGGATTATGGATCCGGAGCAAAAATTGGCTTACTGGAACGAGCATGAACGTGGAGGGCACTTCCCTACCATGGAATCACCAGAAGCACTTGTTGGCGACATTCGCGCATTCTTTCAAAAGTTAAAATAACCGCGCTGCTTGATTGAGTAACGATTCCCCCTTTTAACACTCTGAGCGTCATCAAAGACAAATCACACAATAAACAGGAGGATAGCTATGTTGAGAAAAATGGTCATCGTCACATGTTGTGTGATTATGACAGTTAGTCTTTGTCTTCTAGATACAAACGCTCAAAACAAATCACAGAACGGCAGCCATTCCTCTGCGAAGGATCCACATATGGTCAATGACATCAAACCGTATAAAATTAACGTTGATCAAAAAATACTCGATGATTTAAAACAGCGAGTCGAGAAAACGACCTGGCCGAATGTTATTGAAGGCCAAAACTACGGTGGACCTCCGCTGAAAGACATGCAGGAGCTAACACGTAAACTTCTGAAGTTTGATTGGCGGAAGAAGGAAGCAGAGCTAAATAAACTGCCGCATTTCATCACTGAGATTGAGGGCCAAAGCTTCCATTTCATACACGTGAAATCAAAGCACAAAAATGCAATACCGCTAATGCTTATTCACGGCTGGCCGGGGTCGATTGTTGAATTCCTGGATGTTATTGAGCCGCTGACGAATCCGGCCACAGGTAAGCCGGCATTTGACTTGGTCATTCCATCCTTGCCGGGCTTCGGATTTTCCGGCCCAACGAAAGATGCCGGCTGGACCACCAACCGAATTGCCAAAGCATTGAACGAACTCATGGGTCGTCTTGGGTACAAGAAATATGGCGTTCAAGGCGGGGATGCGGGAGCAATTATCGGCCCGGAAATGGCTCGCCTCGCGCCTGAAAAATTCATCGGCGTGCATGTCAATGCCGCAACGCTGGGCTTCATCCCCATGGGTCCGGTATCGGAAGCGGATATCGCAGCGTTTACTCCGGCAGAAAAGGAACGCTTGCAACGTTTGCAGGATTTTGTGCAAACAAAGTTCGGCTTTAACATTATTCAGTCGCACCAGCCTCAGTTGCTTGCCTATGCGCTTTCCGATTCACCCGTGGGACTAATGGCTTGGATAAGCCAACTGTTCTCAGGGACTGAACTTGAACAGCAATTCCTGACGAACTTCATGATCTATTGGGTTACCGGGACGGCTGCATCGAGCATTCGCTGGTACTACGAAAGCGCGCATGACCCGGCCGCGTGGGCGCCAAAAGCCAATTCCGGTGTGCCCACGGGCGTAGCTATTTATCAAGACGAAGATATTGGGCTACGGAAGTTCGGCGAGCAAAGCAACACTATTGTTCGCTGGAAGGAGTACGAAAAGGGAGGACACTATGCGGTGATGAAAGCGTCAGAAGTTTGGACGAACGACGTCCGCGAGTTCTTTGCCGATTTGAAAGCTGCTAAGTAGCAAACACCTTTATAAACGCAAACCACAGTTTGAGGCAGGCGACGTTATATAACGTCGCCTGCGCGTTAATGCTAGAAAAGCAGACCCCATCCTCACCTTCCCCTAAGAGGGGAAGGGATAAAGGCGCAAAATAATTAGCGTACATCCCCTCTCCTATTAGGAGAGGGACAGGGTGAGGTCTCATAAACGCGAGACCTACCTCTCCCACAACTTCCCCCTCCCAAATTCCAACTGTCGAGTTACCTCAAACATTTTAAAATCGGGATTGAGCATATGGAGATCCACAGCCAACGAATCCGTTGTCACTGTTACAACAACGAAATGAAATGTTCTTATCTCCAGCGAATTACTGAACAGATCTTTGTACTCGGCATCCTCACCTACTCTGAGCGGCTGGCGGGAACCACCACCTCCACCGATCACGAGAAAGTCTTTTTCATTTATATGGAATCGCTCGTATGCATGTGCATGCCCGCCGAGGAACACTTTGGCTTTGTTGGAGCTGTAGAATCCTGGAAGAAAATCCTGCTGGACTTCTTCCGAACCGGAGACAATCTTGCTGTTCGTGTACGGTGAATGGTGGCAACCGACAAGGACAAAATCGACTGTTGAGTCAGCATCGTATTGCTGCAATGTACTGTTATACGACACGAGTTGACTGTCTCTCTCTGCCTCAGATAGCTTGCCGAAATTCGAGTTAAACAGCACCACGGCGAGGTTGCCCAACTGAGTGGCATACCCGGTCAATGACGCATCGGGATAGCGAGAGGTGAAATTCTTGATTGCCCCCGAGAAAAATATATACTCATGGTTCCCGGCAATGGGATAAAAATCGCCGCCCTGCTTGCTCAATGCTGACACAAACTCATCCAGCTCCTCCCACCCTTTCTTGTTGAAGCTACTCGAGACCATATCTCCCAAATGATACACCGCGTCGGGCTGTAGGTCGAGCACCTTCCGGAAAATCTTTTTCCGCGCCTCGGCGTTGTTATGGTAACCGAGATATAATCGCTCGAACCACATGGGCTCCTGCGTGTCGCTGAGAAAGCAAACGATGAGCGTGTCGTTTTGCGGGATTTGTGTATCCTGCGCAAGGCTAGGCGATGTCCACACGAGCGCAAATACCACGCTCGCGAGAATCGCCGTCTGAAACCATGTTTGTGTTCTTTTAATTTCTATCGTCATACAAAAATCCAAATCCGCTTTTATCTGTGCTTTTATCCGCTGTTTCAGCGTCCCACTGCTTCTATCAAAAACAACAATCCCCCGCTCGCGCAAATGAACGGGGGATTTAAACGTTAACCCTTCCAAATGATGCACTACTTCTTTTCTATGCTCGGATTCACGACGGGATACTCGTCGCCCAGGAAATTCCAGTCTTCGAAACTGCCGTCGTATAAGACAACTTCGTAGCCGAGGGATTTCGCCGCCGCGTACACGAGCGACGCCGTCTGCCCAACGTGACAGTACGTAACGACCTTCGACCCAAGGGTTACCCCTGCCTCATCGAACATCTTCTTCAGCGACGCAACGTCCTTCAAGTGTGTCGTGCTGTCGACAACAGTATTGAACGGGATGTTCTTAGCTCCCTTTATATGCCCCTGCCGACGCACACCGCCGCCGTTGCCGTCGTAGAAATTCTTCGTCCGGGCATCGATGACAACAATGTTGGGAGAATTGAGGTTGTCCTTCACCCAATCCGCATCAGCAATCACAGACGGATTCAACTTGAGTGTCAACGAAGTGCGTTTCACGACAGGGGTTTCCGTAGAGACAGGCCTACGCTCGTTTTTCCACGCCTCGAACCCGCCATCCAGCAACGAGATGGATCCTCCAAGGCCGTAGTACGTAAGGGCAATCATCGTACGCGCGGCTGGCGTAATATTGGCTCCCGTGAAACAAAGTACAATGCGTGAATCGTTTGTGACTCCCAAACCTTCCAACAACGTATCCGCTTTCTCGGGTGACGCCATTTCAGCATTCAGGTCGGGCGTCGATTCGGCAAGCCAACTGTACCATAAGAATCGGGAGCCCGGAATATGACCCACAAGGTAATCTTTTCTGCTGAAAGAGACATGGAGGACAACGACGTCGGGGTCGTTCAAATGATCCGCAAGCCATTGGGTTGAAACGAAAATCGGCATGGTTCGCTCTTGCGCGGGCAGATTCGAAGACAGAGCCGGCATCAGGATAAAAGCGTAGAGAATTTTCATGGTGACCTCTGTGTTGGTAAGTAATATTAGTCTTTTTGATTACGATTGTCAACTCGAATGGTTGCAACACTTGTCGCATCCTCAACGGTCACATCGTTCATCGTTTCGTCCAAAAACAACAATCCCCCGCTTACTTGCGCAAGCGGGGGACATTCAAATTCATGGAGAAAGTGGTTAAACCTTCTTCACGTTGCGGGCCTGGTAGCCTTTCGGTCCCTGCTCAACCTCGAACTCGACCATGTCGCCTTCGTTCAGGTTGCGGAAGCCGTCACCCGTAATCGCCTTGTAATGGACGAAAACATCTTCGCCGCCGGCGCGCTGGATGAAGCCGTAGCCCTTGGACGTGTTGAACCACTTCACGGTACCTTTTTCCATGATGGAACTCCTTGAAGATTGTTGATGTATCGTACAGCCTGCTGGGCCTTACTGCGTACATTCGGAGTGTGGCGGTTATCGCTTCCCCGAACCCTTGTCCGAATGGATCCCGTGGGGTACAACGCCAACGAGATTTGCAAGCTTACGAACAACAACGCGAAGCTCCATCAAATGGCAAAGCCATCACTTCGTGACAAAGCCTCCGAAACAACCCGCTCCAACACATATCTCCCTAAGCGGTACGGAGACGGTACAGGCACTAACGGTGTACTGTTAATTGCGGGTTCATATTACAGAATTATCCAATTGCGCACAAGGATTATTTTGAAAATGTGATTCCCATCTTCATGCCTCACTTGAGCTAAAAGAAAGCGAGAATTATATTGAAAATACGATGAAATCCAGAACTCCCAAACGTTACATCTTATTTTACAAACCGTACGGTGTCCTGTCGCAATTTACCCCGGCTAATGAGAAGCAATCGTTGAAGGACTTCGGACCCTTCCCCCGCAACATTTACCCGGTCGGGCGGCTGGACGCGGACAGCGAGGGATTGCTGTTACTCACGGACGATAACGAAGTGAAGCACAGACTCACCGAGCCGCGCTATGAGCACCCTCGCACGTATCTCGTGCAGGTGGAGAGAATTCCAACCGAAAACGCTCTCAGCCGGCTACGCAAAGGAGTAACGATAGAGGGAAAGAAAACAAAACCCGCTGAAGTACATCTGTTGGAAAACGAGCCAGAACTCCCTCCCCGCCCCGTACCGATTCGGTTCAGAAAAAATGTCCCGACTGCGTGGCTGGAAATTACTCTGCGCGAAGGCAGAAATCGTCAGGTGCGCAAAATGACCGCCGTCGTCGGGCATCCGACTCTGCGATTGGTGAGAATACGTATCGGCAATTTGACGATCGATGGCTTAAAGCCGGGCGTGAGCAGAGAGTTGAGTAAGACGGAAGTGGAGGGGCTACGTCTGATTCTACGTAAGTAATTTTTCAAAAGTGTCGCTAACACACGCTAAATCCCCTCTCGCCCTCACACAATCCATCGCTTCAGAGGGAACTTGAGAATTTGTATGTGAAAAAGTCCCCTCTCGTGTGAAGGCAAAGAGCACTGAGTGAGGGGACAACAGGGGTGTGTTTTCGTTGTTGCACACGACGGGGGTCGGGGTTGGGTTTCACAAAAAAGAACCCCCGACGCGCACCGTAGACGCCGGGGGTTAGGGAGGTTTTACAGAATCCGCACAAAGGAAAGTTCAATGCGGATCTATAGTGTAGAACGCATCGAAACAAGGAAAGTTCCGAATCGCCGTAACTCCGCAAAATTACGAACGATTTCGGTGGCGTATTACAGGAATTTTCCGTTATATTCCTAACCTACAAACGCATCAACCGTTCCGCTTCCAAGGACACTCTATGCCAGATACACTAACGATAACCGATAACCGTACGGGCAAACAATACGAAGTGCCCATCGAAAACGACACCATCAAGGCCATCGACCTGCGTAAAATCAAAGTGAAGGATGATGACTTCGGTATGATGGCCTACGACCCGGCGTTCATGAACACTGCCTCCGTCAAGAGCAAGATCACCTACATCGATGGCGACAAGGGCATTCTGCGTTACCGGGGCTACCCGATAGAGCAGCTTGCGGAAAACTCGACATCATACCTGCAGGTCGCATATCTCTTGTTGCACGGAGAACTTCCAAATCAACAGCAGCGCGAGGAATGGAGGGCTAACGTCAAGGGCCATACGTTCATTCACGAGAACGTGAAAAAACTGATGGAAGGCTTCCGCTACGACGCTCACCCGATGGGAATGTTTATCAGTACGCTTGCTGCTCTCTCAACATTTTATCCGGAGGCAAAAAATATTTTCGATGAAGCGACAAGGAAGAAACAGATTTACCGGATGATTGGCAAGGTACCGACCATCGCCGCATTCGCCTACCGCCACTCGAAAGGCTTGCCCTACATTTATCCGGATAACGATTTGACGTACGCAGGGAATTTCCTGAGCATGATGTTCAAGATGGCCGAGCCGACCTACAAAGTGAATCCGGTGTTCGAGCGCGCACTGACCATCCTCTTCATCCTGCATGCCGACCACGAGCAAAACTGTAGTACCAACACAATGCGCGGCATCGGTAGCTCGCACGTGGACCCATACTCTGCCTGTGCTGGCGCGGCGGCGGCGCTGTGGGGACCGCTCCACGGCGGCGCGAACGAAGCTGTGTTGCATATGCTGGATGAAATCGGCTCGCTCAACAACGTCCCTGCATTTATTAAAGCGGTGAAAGAAGGAAAAGGCAAGCTGATGGGCTTCGGGCATCGCGTCTACAAGAACTACGACCCACGTGCAAAAGTGATCAAAAAGCTTGCGGATGAAGTATTCGCAGTAACGGGTAAAAATCCCAAGCTCGATATTGCACTCGAATTAGAGCGTATCGCTCTCGAAGATGAATATTTCGTCAAGCGCAAACTCTATCCAAATGTCGATTTCTACTCAGGACTCATCTATCAATCCATGGGGTTTTCGATGGATTTCTTCCCTGTGCTCTTCGCCATCCCACGTACAGCAGGCTGGCTCGCCCACTGGCAGGAGCACATTCTCGACCCGGATCAGAAAATCGCACGCCCGCGCCAAATTTATCTCGGACCAGCGGAACGCAACTGGGTTCCCATGGACAAACGGAAGTAATCTCTTTTTACCAAACGATAATATGACGATAGCGCGATAAGATTTCACTAAGCGGGGCGACATAATCAAAAGATGCCGCTCCGCTTTTTTGCTTTCAGAAGTGAGGAACAACGATGAAAATCAAACTCGGTGATGTCTCAATCAACTATTTCGAACGCGGTATGCCGCAGGGTTTGCCCGTTGTGTTCATCCATGGGTTTCCGTTCGACCACACCATGTGGGAACCGCAGATGCTTGCCCTCCCGAACGAATACCGCGCAATCGCATACGACGTACGCGGGCATGGGGAGAGCGACGTCGCCGACGGCATCTACAGCATAGAATTTTTCGTCGACGACCTCATCGCGCTCCTTGACCATCTCGTTCTGAAGCAAGTCGTGCTGTGCGGTCTTTCCATGGGCGGCTATATTGCCTTGCGGGCTGCTGAGCGACATCCCGACCGCGTGAAGGGATTAATTCTGTGTGATACACGCAGCGAAGCCGACCCGAACGAAGGCAGAGTCAAACGCTCCGCTTCCATCAAAGCTGTTAAGACGAACGGTGTGAAAGCGTTTGCCGATGGATTTGTCAAAGCTGTGTTTACTCCCCAGACATTTGACAAGAATCCTTCAGCCGTAGAAAAAATAAAACAAACTATTATCGCGAACTCTCCGCTTGGCATTTGCGGAACGCTCCTCGCTCTCGCCTCACGCACCGACACAACAGCGTCGCTCTCGAATATTAAAGCCCCTACACTAATAATGGTGGGCGAGCATGACGCTCTGACACCCGTTGCTGCTTCGCAATCGATGCATGAGAAGATAGCCGGTTCCGAGCTGGTTGTAATCTCCAACGCTGCTCATATGAGCAATCTCGAAAACCCGGACGCGTTTAATTCTGCACTGTTGAAATTTCTGAAGAAGTTCTAGTTCTGCCACTAAGGCACAAAGACACCAAGAAAAACCCTTTATCCAGCAAACTTGTTTGCTTAGTGCCACAGTGTCTTTGTGGTAAATTCTTGTCTAACAGAAAGGCTACGTATTGAGCCAACCGATTCAGCAACCCCGCGCACTTGCACGCGTGATGGGGCAATGGGACTTGATCGCACTGACTGTTAACGGTGTCATCGGAAGCGCGATTTATATCATGCCCGGAACTATCTTCGAACTGACAGGCGCGTTTAGTCCATACACGTATCTCATCGGTGCACTGGTAACGCTCGTCTTTGTGCTTGTGTTCGCGGAAGTCTCCAGCCGCTTCGATGCCGCAGGCGGTCCGTATCTCTACGCGTACGAAGCGTTCGGAAAATTCGTCGGATTTGAAATCGGTTGGATTGCGTACCTCACACGACTCTCCTCGGTAGCGGCAAACTATAATCTTTTTATTATTTACTTTGGGCATTTCTTTCCATCGGCGCAATCGGGAGTGCTGAGAGCATCTGTCATTTTTGTGCTCCTCGCAATGTTCACCATCATCAATATTCGCGGCGTCAAGTACGGCGCCTGGACGGTCGATGCCATCACCATCGCAAAGATACTGCCGATTATCCTTTTGATTGTAGTTGGAATTTCCTACGTCGACACGGGCAACATCTCCGTCCAAGAAGTTCCTCCCGCAGAAGGCTTCATGCGGGCTATGTTTTTGCTCGTCTTCGCCTATGGCGGGTTCGAGATCGTGACGATTCCTTCCGCAGAATCCGTCGATCCCAAACGCCA
>JAKEEG010000069.1 GCA_022616555.1 Ignavibacteriota bacterium
GGTAATATCAGTGATTACGTGCCGATGTATCAAACCCCGCAAACAGACCTCATGACACAATACAACATGAAGGATCTCGAAGATGCGGGTTTGTTGAAGATGGATTTTCTTGGACTGCGAACGTTGACCGTGCTCGATAATGCACTTCTGCTGATCAAAGAGAATCATGGCATCGATATCGACCTTGACCACCTTCCGGAAGACGACCCCAAGACGCTGGAATTATTTTCGAAAGCTCAGACAGTGGCACTCTTTCAGTTTGAAAGCTCCGGCATGCAGGATTATCTCCGCAAGTTGAAGCCGACGTCAATTCATGACCTCGTTGCGATGAACGCGCTGTATCGCCCGGGTCCGATGGATATGATTAACGACTTCATCGCGCGCAAGCACGGAGAGAAAAAGATCGAATACATTCATCCGAAGCTTGAAGAGGTGCTGAAGGAAACGTACGGTATTATTGTTTATCAAGAGCAAGTGATGAAGATCGCGAGCGAGATTGCAGGCTTTAGTCTAGCGAAAGCAGACTTGATGCGCCGCGCGATGGGGAAGAAGGACAAGAACTTGATGGCGGAGCAGAAGAAAGAATTTGTCTCCGGTGCAGTGCAGAAAGGCATCGATAAGAAAATTGCGGCTGACATCTTTGACCTTATCGAAAAATTTGCTTCGTACGGTTTCAACAAGTCGCATAGCGTAGCGTACTCTGTCCTTGCCTATCAAACGGGCTACCTCAAGGCCCATTATCCTGCCGAGTATATGGCTGCGACGCTTACGAGCGAAATTGCAGACACGGATAAAATCGTTCTCCTTATTGATGATTGCCGGAAGCTAGGGATAGAAGTTTTACCGCCCGATGTGAATGAAAGCGGCGTGAGCTTTGCTGCGACTCCGAAAGGGATTCGCTTCGGTTTGAGCGCGATTAAAAACGTTGGTGTGAACGCAGTGGAGCAAATAGTACGCTCACGAAGCGAGAAGGGTAAGTTTACGGATATTTTTGACTTCAGCGCTCGAGTGGATTTGCGGTTGGTGAACAAGAAAACGATTGAGAGTTTGATCCAAGCAGGGGCGTTTGACTCGCTTCACGTCAATAGAGCCCAATTATTTAATATTGTTGAGAATGCTATCAAATACGGTCAGAGCGCGCAGGAACAGCTGGAGCGCGGCCAGAATAGTTTGTTTGAAATAGGCGGCTCAAAAGTTCAGGTGAAGCCGATGCTTCCAACAGTGGAGCCGTGGAATGAATCGGATATTCTTTCGCGCGAAAAGGCTGTGCTGGGGTTCTATGTTTCGGGACATCCGTTGCTCAAATATGCCGATGAGATCAAAGCGTTTGCAACGGTTAGGTTGGGGCAGGTGGAGGATTTTAAAAATAATACTACGGTGAAAGTCTGCGGTATTGTTACTGGTGTAAAGAAAAAGGTCGATAAAAGAGGCAATTTGATGGCGTTTGTCAGCATCGAGGATTTTACCGGAAAAGCAGAGTGCATAGTATTTTCAGACCCCTACCAGAAGTACGGCAAATTGCTTGAGCCAGATTCTATGGTAATGGTTACGGGAAAAGGTGAGACAAGCGGCGACGCACTGAAAATATTGGTGAACGAAGTGACCCCGATGGAAACGTTGCGAGAGAAGTTCACACGGAGCATAGTCCTGTACGTGAACCTCGACCAAGTGACTGAGAAAACCGTTGTCGAAATGCGAGAACTCATGGAAAAGCATCGTGGCAGGTG
Source organism: Ignavibacteriota bacterium (assembly GCA_022616555.1). GTDB lineage: Bacteria > Bacteroidota > Ignavibacteria > UBA10030 > UBA10030 > JAKEEG01. Next base: position 1,728 of record JAKEEG010000069.1, read on the forward strand.
TTCCTGCTATTTCAGCGTTACGGGTGGCGGGTTAGAGAAAAATTCGATATATTTTACAAGGAAGTACACGGTAGAGCCGAACGCGCAATTTATCACCGCTATGAAGCAGTTGCTTGGTCCTTCGGCTGTGCAGTTACAGAGTTAATCTATTTGCCTTATTATCAGGGAGCAATGATGAAGCCTTTTGAAGTAACAGACGCGAATTTTGAATCGGAAGTTCTTAAATCTGAACAGCCCGTGCTCGTCGATTTTTGGGCGGAGTGGTGTGGGCCGTGCCGGATGGTGGCACCAATTGTCGAAGAGCTGGCAAAAGAGTATAACGGAACGCTGAAAGTCGGGAAAATGGACGTGGACTCGAACCCGCAGGTATCCATGCAGTACGGAATCCGCAGCATCCCGACATTGTTGGTTTTTAAAGGAGGGCGAGTAGTTGAACAAGTTGTCGGTGCGGTGCCGAAGAGGATTTTGACGGAGAAAGTATCCAAGCACCTTAACTGAATACCTCATTCTACAATGCGAGAACAGGGCGGATAGACGCGTTCTCGCATTTTTGTTTTGTACAGAAAACGTACCTGCAGGTTTTCGAATCCCGCAGGAGTAGTTAACCACAGAAAGACCACCTTGATACATTACAAAAAGCGAACTCATACATGCGGCGAACTTCGCGCAAACCACATCGGCACGACGGTAACGTTGTGTGGATGGGTAGATGTGCGGCGCGACCTCGGCGGTGTGATTTTTATCGATTTACGCGACCGGTATGGCAAGACGCAAGTTGTTTTTGCGCCACAACATCATGAGCAAACGTACGAAGCGGCAAAAGCTCTACGTTCCGAGTACGTTATTTCGGTAACGGGGAAAGTGGAACGAAGACCCACGGGAACGGAAAATCCGGATATTCCAACCGGCGAAGTTGATGTTGTGATCACAGAGTTGGCAATTCTCAATAAAGCAGAAACGCCGCCGTTTCCGATTGAGGATAAAGTCGAAGCGAACGAAGAGACGAGGCTTAAGTACCGGTATCTCGACTTGAGACGCCCGATCCTGCAAAGGAATCTCCTGGTACGGCACCGTGCCTATCAAATCACGCGGGCGTATTATGATAAACATAACTTCATCGAAGTAGAGACGCCGGTGTTAATGAAAAGTACACCTGAAGGTGCGCGGGATTTTCTTGTGCCCAGTAGATTTCATTCCGGTAAATTCTACGCATTACCGCAATCTCCTCAGACGTACAAGCAGATCTTGATGGTGGCAGGGTACGACCGCTATTTTCAGATTGTAAAATGTTTCCGCGATGAAGACCAGCGTGCCGACCGCCAGTTGGAGTTTACACAAATTGATGTTGAGATGTCGTTTGCAGATGAACTGGACGTACAAACAACCACAGAAGGGTTAATCGCTGAACTCTGGCAGCAAATATTACATGTGAGGGTCGAACCGCCGTTTTCGCGCATGACATATAAAGACGCGATGGAAAAGTATGGCTCCGATAAACCGGATACGCGCTTTGGGTTGGAATTTTCTGATTGTTCAACAGCTGTGGCGAATAGTGGTTTTCGCGTATTCAGTGAGACAGTAAAGAAAGGTGGAGTCGTAGCGGGATTTAGTGTGCCCGGACTCGCTTCGTACACTCGGAATCAGTTGGATGGCTTAACAGACTATGTGAAATCGCTCGGTGCGGGCGGCTTAGTGTATATGAAAGTACAAGCTGATAGAATCGAATGCTCGGTCGAAAAATTTGTTGCTCCCGAAGAAGTCAAGGCGATGGCAAATGCCCTGAAAGCTAAACCGGGTGACTTGTGCCTGCTTGTCTCAGGACCTTGGCAGAAGGCATATACCATTCTTGGTGCGTTGCGTTTGGAGATGGCTGAACGGCAGAAGCTCATTCCGGAAGGCAAATGGAATTTTCTCTGGGTAACTGATTTCCCATTGCTAGAATACAGTGAAGAAGAGAAGCGATTTGTCGCTGTCCATCATCCGTTTACGTCGCCAAAATTAGAAGATGTTGCGTTGTTGGATTCCGACCCGGGTAAAGCACGTGCTCGCGCGTACGATTTAGTGCTCAATGGCAATGAAGTCGCAGGTGGAAGTATCAGAATTTATGACTCCACCCTGCAAAGCAAGATGTTCAGCCTGTTGGGAATCGGACCGGACGAAGCGAAATCGAAATTTGGATTTATGCTGGATGCGTTCAAGTACGGCGCGCCGCCGCACGGCGGTATTGCGTACGGCTTCGACCGGATGATAATGCTCATGACGGGACAATCATCGATCCGCGATGTGATTGCATTTCCCAAAACGAGCAGCGGCATCTCGCTCATGGACGATTCGCCATCGAACGTTGACCAACGACAGTTAGATGAGCTACATATTAGGCTAAAGGGACCGAGCACGAAGTAAGCGATGAAGGATAAAATCCGCATAGCATCGGGACAAGGCTTCTGGGGCGATTTGTTGACAGCTCCCGTCGATCAAGTTACCAAAGGCCCTGTCGATTATATGATGATGGACTACCTTGCGGAAGTGACGATGTCCATCATGCAAAAGCAGAAACTCAAAGACCCCAAGCTTGGTTACGCGAAAGACCTTGTGGAGTTATTTGAAAAGATTCTTCCCATTTGTGTTGAGAAAAACATTAAGGTTATTACAAACGGGGGAGGGGTAAATCCTCTTGCATGTAGCGAAGCGATTTTGGAAGTCGCACGCCGGTTAGGAATTAGTAAGCTGAAGATCGGCATCGTGCTTGGCGATGACATTCTGGATAACATCGATGAGCTGATGAAGCAGGGAATTGAGCTGAAGAATATGGAGAGTGGAGAGAGCCTTAAATCAATTCGAGCAAAACTGCAAAGCGCCAATGTGTATTTTGGCGCTTTTCCAGTTGTGGAGGCGTTAACGAAAGGTGCGCAGATAGTCATAACCGGTAGGACAACAGACACTGGACTTACGCTCGCGCCGATGATTTATGAATTCGGCTGGAAAGAAAGTGATTGGGATAAACTCGCTGCCGGAACTGTTGCGGGGCATATTCTGGAATGTGGCGGGCAAGCTTCGGGTGGAAATTTTTCTGCAGATTGGCGGAGTGTTCCTGATATCGCACATATTGGCTTTCCGATAGCTGAGGCGTACCCTGATGGCGAGATTGTTATCACAAAGCACGATAATACTGGCGGCTTGGTGAGCCAACAGACAGTGAAAGAACAATTGTTGTACGAAATTGGAAATCCAAAGGAATACATTACGCCTGATTGCGTTGCAGATTTCACAACAATTCAACTTGAAGACGCGGGCAAGAATCGTGTAAAAGTGTTTGGAGTGAAGGGCAGACCTGCGACGGAGTATTGCAAAGTTTCGATGTCGTACTTGGACGGGTATACTGCTATTGGAACGCTAACGTATTCATGGCCGGATGCCTTGGAGAAAGCTCAGAAAGCCGATGAGGTACTCAGGACAAGACTAAGTGATTTACATTTGGAATTTGAAGAGGTCAGGTCGGAATTTATGGGATACAATTCCTGTCACGGTCCGCTTGTACCCAAAATGAACGAATTGAACGAAGTTGTGCTTCGTGTAGGAGTTCGCAGTCAAGATTATAAAGCCGTAGAGCGATTTGGCAAGGAGCTTGCCCCGCTTATTTTAACCGGACCGCCTGCCGTGACGGGGTTCGCGGGCGGAAGACCAAAACCGAGCGAGGTAATTTCTTATTGGCCTGCATTAATACCAAAGAAGGCTGTGAAGCCGGAAGTTGTTATCAAAGAAGTTTAAATGAAAATCAGACTCGATAAAATATGCCATGCGCGTTCCGGCGATAAGGGTGATACGGGTAACGTTGGGCTTATCGCTCTTAAGAAAGAATACTATCCGATTATAGAAAAGCACGTAACTGCTCAACGAGTACAAAAGCATTTTGAGGGTATTGTGCTAGGCAATGTCGAGCGTTTTGAACTGCCAAACTTGTGGGCATTGAATTTTTTGCTCCATAATGCCCTCGGCGGCGGCGGAACGAAGTCGCTTAAGAACGACGCGCAAGGAAAAACACTCAGCGCCGCTTTGTTGAGAATGGAAATTGAAGTAGAAGAGAAGGAGGTTAAGCTTTAATAGTGTTCTCAGAACTCAAAGACAAGCTAATTGAACAGAAACAGCGCCTTGCCGCGCTAAGGGGGTATCTTTGACCTTGATAAAAAGGAAGCCGAGGTCAAGGAACTTGAAGCAAAATCAGTTTCTCCCGATTTTTGGAATGATAATCTTACTGCACAAAAAGTGCTTCAGAGATTAAATTCCCAAAAAGAGTGGGTTGAGGCATGGAATAAGCTCAAAAAGTTATCCGACGATACGGAATCGTTGATTGAGCTGGCAGAGCAGGAAAACGAGCAGGGTGTGCTCGATGAAATTCAGAGAGACATCCAAACTCTTGAAACTGAAGTGGGTAATCTTGAATTCAAGAACATGCTGGGTGGAGAGGACGATGAGAAGAATGCACTTCTGACAGTCCATTCAGGTGCCGGTGGGACGGAGTCGCAAGACTGGGCGCAGATGCTTCTCCGGATGTATACTCGTTGGTCTGAGCGGCACGGGTTTAAAGTGAATCTCGTTGATATGCTTGACGGTGATGGCGCCGGTATAAAAAGCGCTACCGTTGAGGTCATTGGCAAACATGCTTACGGTTTTTTGAAAGCTGAAAGCGGCGTTCACCGTCTTGTGCGTATTTCCCCGTTCGATGCGAACGCGCGGCGGCATACGTCGTTCGCGTCCGTGTTTGTGTACCCGGAAGTAGAAGACGATGTCGCAATCGAGATCAATCCGGCGGATTTGAAATTTGATACGTACCGTTCGGGAGGCAAGGGAGGGCAGAATGTGAATAAAGTCGAGACGGCTGTTAGGATAACGCATATTCCAACCGGTATCGTGGTAGCTTGCCAGCAGGAGCGTTCGCAATTCCAGAACCGCGAGCGAGCGATGAAGATGCTAAAGTCACGCCTCTATCAGCAGAGGAAGGAAGAGGAGGAAGCCCGCCTTAGCGCCATTGAGAGCACCAAAAAGAAAATTGAATGGGGCAGCCAGATTCGTTCTTACGTGTTTCAACCGTATACGATGGTCAAAGATCATCGTACGGGGGTTGAGACAAGTGACGTTCATGCAGTGATGGACGGCGAAATTGACGATTTCATCAAAGGCTTCCTGTTGGAGTGGGGCACAAAAAAATAACAATTGTTCTCAGTTGTTTCTTATCTACACATGTCTTTTCCTCTCTTTATTGCCTTGAGATACCTGCGCTCGAGCCGCAATCGTGGTTTTACCTCATTTATTACCGGCATAGCGATCGTTGGCGTCATGCTTGGCGTTGCTGCGTTAATCGTTACGCTCTCAATTCTTGATGGATTTGAGAAAACGATCACGGAGAGCCTCATCAGTTTTACTTCACACATGCAAGTAGTTGCGTTTCAGGGTCATCTTCTGAAAAACCCTGAGAATGCAATGCAGAAAATTAAATCTCGATTCCCGGAAGTTCGCGAAATAGCACCATTTGTCAGCCGTGAAGCTATGATACGCTCTGAAGTGGATAACGAAGGCGTGCTCATTAAAGGTATCGACCCTACGAATGATCTATCGCCTATTCGGCATCGTCTAGTTGCAGGGGCGTACGATCTCAGTGAACGCATCGATGGCTTGCAAGGTATTATCATCGGGAAGCGGCTTGCGGAAAAATTGGAAACCAAACAGGGTGATAAACTTCTCGTCTTCGCGTTGCAAGGAACCTCGCTCTCTCTCGGTCAAACACGTATCATACAATTCGAGGTGAGAGGAATTTACGAAACGGGCATGGCAGAGTTTGACGAGAGTTATGTGTATGTCAATATCAAAAGTGCGCAGCGGTTGTTTCAGGCAGGGCAATCGGTGAGTGGCTTTGATGTGCTTGTCACGGACCTAAGCAAGTTAGAGGAGCTGACAAGAGCTATTCCTGAGTACATGGAGTATCCGTACTTTGCTCGTTCGATGCAACAAATGCACCGCAATTTATTTACATGGGTGGAATTGCAGAAAAAACCGGTACCGATCATTCTCGGCTTAATTGTCATCGTCGCGACCGTAAACATCATTGGGACGCTGTTAATGATGGTGATGGAGAAGACAAAAGAAATTGGGGTTCTCAGGACCCTCGGTGCAAGAAAAGCCGTCATTAACCGGATTTTTTTGCTTCAAGGTTTACTCATTGGAATTGTCGGTACTGTATTGGGCAATGCGTTCGCCTACTTACTTTGCTGGCTAGAACTACAGTATCAATTTTTTTCTTTACCGTCAGATATTTACTATATGACGCACGCTCCAATAGAATTGAGCGTATGGAATTTCTTGCTTGTTAGTTCCATAGCGCTTGCCATGTGCCTGATTTCATCCTTCCTGCCGTCGCGCATCGCGTCTAAACTTGATCCAATGGTTACGTTACGGTTTGCCTAATGGGATTTGAACGTACCATAGCGCTACGATACCTTGCATCGAAAAAACAATTCGGTTTCGTTACGATAATTTCCACAATCTCTATCGTAGGGGTATCCATTGGGGTGGCCGCGTTGGTTGTTGTGTTATCCGTTTTCAACGGCTTCAACGGACTGGTGACGTCAATTCTTATTAGTTTTGATCCCCATCTCCATGTTGAAAGCTCGGAGCGTTCAGCGCACATACGATATGACAGCCTGACAAACTATTTGGACTCGGACCCGGAAGTGAATGGTTATTCTGCTTTTATTCAAAACAAAGCAATGCTGCTGGCTCGAAATGCCACGCGTGTCGTCAATGTCAAAGGAATCGACAGCCAGAATATTGCTTCGGTTTCCGGTTTACGCGAGAGCATTGTGCTGGGCTCTTTGGATTTTCGCGGTGTAAAACAAAATGGCATGGTGTTGGGAATGGCATTATCTGACCGCCTAGGAGCGGTCGTCGGTGATACTGTTACCGTGTTAAGTCCCGTCGGCTCCGAGCTTGCCATGCTACAATTAGGGCAGCCGCTTGTTAGGCGCTTTCAAGTAGTGGGTATTTACGAATCAAACAACAAGGAATATGATGGAGATTACGCCTATGTGGATTTGATTGCAGCTCAACAACTTTTCCAAATGGGTGAGGATGTACACGGCATTGAAATTCGCTTATCTTCCATAGATGACGCGGAAAATTACAAAGAGAAATTAATTGAGCAATTTGGAAATACCTACCGGGTTCTTACATGGTATGACCTGCATAGGGAGTTGTATACTGTAATGAATATTGAACGATGGATCGCTTATGTCATTTTATCTCTCATCGCAGGGGTTGCATCGTTTAATCTGCTTGGTTCATTAACAATGACCGTCATTGAGAAAACCCGGGACATAGGGATTCTTCTCTCAATGGGTGCAGAGAAAAAAAGCATACAGCGAATCTTTACATTTCAGGGGGTCTTTGTTGGTCTGTTAGGGTCAAGTATAGGCGTAACATTAGGGTTGGTACTAGTGTACCTGCAACACGAGTACCATCTTTTCCCGCTCGATCCGACGGTTTATATTATTCCTGCGATACCGACCGAGATTCATATTCTGGACGTCGTTTTAGTCACCATGACAGCGGTTGCGCTTTGTTCTTTTGCGGCCATTTACCCCGCTCGCAGAGCGGCGGAATTAATACCAGTGGAGGCGATCCGATGGGAGTAAAAAAGAAAATTATTCTTCGCGCGGAAAATCTCCACAAGGAGTTTCCGACTGGAAAGGGAGAAGCTCTCCAGGTTTTACGTGGAATCGATATAGAAATTGGGCAGAGTGAAATCGTCGTTATTATTGGTCCGTCCGGCTCGGGGAAGAGCACTTTGTTGCACTTGTTGAGCGCGCTGGATCGCCCGACGCTTGGGAAGGTGTTTTTTGAGGAAAATGACCTAGTGGCAATGAACGAGCGCGAGACGACTAGTTTTCGTAATGCGATGATGGGGTTTGTGTTCCAGTTTCATCACTTGCTGCCGGAGTTCACAGCAGTCGAGAATGTCGCGATGCCTGCCTTAATTCAAGGGTACAGCATGCGCGATGTACGAGAGAAAGCTATGCAATTACTCAATGAGGTTGGTGTGAGTGAGCGGGCTGGGCACCGTCCTTCGGCGCTCTCAGGAGGTGAACAGCAGCGCGTAGCTGTTGCCCGTGCGATGATGAATGGCCCTAAAATCATATTCGCAGACGAGCCCTCCGGCAATCTTGATGAGGAAAACGGCATAAAATTGCATACGCTCCTTGTCCAGCTTGCGCGGCAGCGAGGGTTAACCTTTGTGATCGCAACGCATAACCCGGATATGACGAAACGTGCAGACAGGGTGTTGCGTCTAAGTGAAGGAAAGCTCTCGTTGGTCAGGCATGCTGTTAAGAGCTACTGACACTGATTTTTTTTGGCTTGACTTTCGTTAAATTTGGGTTAAATTAAGGGCTGACCAAGACAACAGTTCTTCCCCTGACTGTTGTTTATTGAGGTCAAGCCCGGCGTTCCCCCCAGCGCTGGGCTTTTTGTTCCATCAAGAGTTTGAAAGGAAACGATATGGCACGTGATGTTCACAAGCCGGCGGCAAAACGGGGCTCAGGTAAAGATAGACTCCCGTTTACGAAAACGAATTATCAAATATTGGCTGTCGCACTTCTTGTCATAGCTGCAGGATATGTCGCTCTAGCTCAGGCGCCGTGGGATGGTTTTCTTCCTCTGGTTGTGGCACCCATTCTTTTGGTTACCGGCTACTGCATCCTCGTGCCATTTGGGATACTCTACCGCAGTAAAAAGGAGCGCGATGTGAATGGAGCTTCGAGCGAAAGCGATTCGACTCCGTCAAATGCCGCAGCGTCTTGAAAATCCGCTTCATTTTTTGTACCTTGAGTGATAGAGCCGATTTGTGGATAAAAAGGATTTACTTGGCGAGCGTGTAGCTCAGTGGTAGAGCATCTGCCTTTTAAGCAGAGGGTCGATGGTTCGATCCCATCCACGCTCACAAAGCAGTAAGAGGTACATTGTTATTAGTTCTTTGTTTAACAACGTTGAAGTTGTTAGAATTATTGTTCCCTCGATGACGATAAGCAAATAACTAATAACCAACCAGCCCGGATGGTGGAACTGGTAGACACACCGTCTTGAGGGGGCGGCGCCCGTTAGGGCATGCGAGTTCAAGTCTCGCTCCGGGCACTAATGTCAGTTCTCTTTTGTTCAATTAGATGGAGGGTTAATTATGAGATGGATTTTACTACTTCTGGCTGTGGTTGTTGCAACCTCGTTGAGCTTTGCGCAATCTACAGCGGGAACTGAACAAAATGTCGAAGCCGACAAACTGTACAACGAAGGGAATGCGTTGTACCGTGCAGGAAATTATGCCGGCGCAATTGAAAAGTACAACGCGGCCTTGGTGCTTGCCAGGGATTACAAGTATTATTACCAGCTTGGCATTTCCTATAAGAATAGCCGTCAGCTTGATCTGGCAATTTCTTCATTGTTGGAATGCGTCAAAGCGAAACCAGATTTTGCCGCTGGCCATCATGCCCTTGGCGGTACTTACCAAACGAGAGGTGAATACGATAAGGCGATTACTTCGTTTAAAGAGGCTATTAAGCTCAACCCTTCCTATGCACCGTCGAAAAAAGGCATTGAGGAAGCGTACGCTGGAAAAATCCAAGAGCTTGCTGATGCAGGAAAATACGAAGAGGCGGCGACTCTGGCGGACGAAGCGCTGGACACATACAAGGATAATGCGAAACTGTACCTGTTAGCAGCGCGCGTTTACAACCGAATGGCACTCCCGGAGAAAGCCATCGAGGCAGCTCAGCGCGCCCTTACGTTGAAAACACGGGGAGGAAAAGGACCGGAGTTTTTTGAGATTGGAATGGGCTATAAGCAGATGAAGGATTGGGCGAAAGCGCGCGCCGCGTTTAACGAAGCGCGTAAGGATCCCCAATATGCTCGTAATGCCCAATACGAGCTTGACGGCATGAAGGGGCGATAACTGTTTCCATGTATGGTTTATCATGAAGGGCGAGTCTATCGCCCTTTTTTATTTCTTCTACCGTCCTATGACTAAACGCGAAAAATCCTTCATCCTGATAGCATCCTTATATGCGTTGAACCGGCGAAACGAAGTTCCAGCCATCCTTCATCGGATGAAAGTGCCCCATAGGCATCTTGTTGAGTTGTTCCTCCATTTGTCGCTTCTGCTGGGCTTTCCAGCAATGTTGGACGGGTATGAAAAATTGTCTTCCTTGAATCTTCTTCCGAGGTCTTCTCAACACCGTCTCGCGTTTCACAACAATCGAACAAGGGGGCTTCGCGCTTTACGGAGAGTTTACGGCTCGCAGACGGATAAACTGCTCTCATCTCTTGAAGCTATGTTCCCGGGGCTATCTACAATGATTGTGGAGGATGTTTACGGTAAGGTAATTGCAAGGCGGGGATTGACTCTGAGGGAACGTGAATTGGTGAATATTGCCGTCTTAACGATTCAAGGGCTGAACCGACAGCTGCACTCACATGTGCGAGGAGCGATAAGAGTCGGAGTTTCACCGACAACTCTCCGTTCCGCACTGCGGCTGCTAGGAAAGCGATTCCGAGTAAGGACCCGCGTAGCGGAAGAACTACTCAGCCAGCTTACATAGTTGTTTGATTGACTTTCAAAAACAGAACTCGTACTATTATTAATAATTATGGATGTCGGAGCTCGTATTATTGTGAGGGGGCTGGTGCAGGGTGTCGGATTCCGCTATTTTGTGTTGCGCCATGCCTCTACGCTTGGATTAAGCGGATACGTACAAAATACATATAATGGAGACGTTGAGATTGAAGTTGAGGGAAGCCGATCCTTGGTAGAAGAGCTCATTAAAGAAGTAAAAGCCGGTCCGCGCTCTGCCCATGTGTCCGACGTAAAAATCGAATGGAAAAGCCCGGAACAGAGCTTTCATGGTTTTGAAATTCGTTAACCCTTCAGTTGTTCCTCCCATTGTCAGCTGTACTTGTTTTTGAAAGGTGACCGTTGAAATTTCTACTAAGCAGTCCACGTGTGGGCTTCGGATACGATATTCATAAATTCACGCCCGGGCGAAAATTCATGCTCGGTGGAGTGCGGATTCCATATCACCAAGGATTGCTTGGCCATTCAGACGCCGACGTTCTCCTTCACGCTATCTGTGACGCCTTACTAGGAGCTGCGGGATTGGGCGATATCGGCAAGCATTTTCCCGATACGAGTAAGAAGCTTAAAAATGCTTCCAGCATTAAATTGCTTGAAAGCGTAAAGAAAATATTAGCCAAAGAGGGCTATGAAATTGTCAATGTGGATTCCACTGTTGTTTTGCAGTGGCCGAAAATCTCTCCATATTCATCTCGCATGATTACGAAAATTGCTAGCTCGTTAAAAATAAAGAAAAACTGTGTCTCGGTAAAAGCAACGACGAATGAAGGTTTGGGGTTCCTTGGCAGGGGGGTAGCATGCGCGGCTTATGCCGTTGCCTCGATTCGGCGCATTGATCAAGAGTAAACAAAGTGGAACAAATTGTACAAGAACTTACGTCGTTAAACCCGCTGTGGGTGTATGTTGCCGTCGCCGGTATAGCGTATATTGAGAATATTTTTCCTCCGTTCCCCAGTGATGTGATCGTTGTTGCCGCTGGTTCGCTGGTTGGCATTGGCACGATAGACTTTTCATTGGCGCTGGTACTGGCAACCGCGGGGAGCACGTTGGGTTTTGCAACAATGTATAAGTTGGGCGATTGGTTCGGGGATAAAATCCTTGAAACGGGAAAAATCAAATTCATTCCTATTGAGAGTGTGAAAAAAGTGGAGGTATGGTTTCAGAAATACGGATACGGGTTGATTATCGCCAACAGGTTTATGGCTGGAACACGCGCAGTCGTTTCTTTTTTTGCGGGATTGTCCGAGCTCGCGTTTGCGAAAACAGTCATTCTGTCGTTTTTCAGCGCCTTGGCTTGGAACGCCATCCTTCTGTACGCCGGGAAGGCGCTCGGACAAAATTGGCGCGAAATTGCCTCCTATCTTGAAACGTATAGTCAGATTGTTACCGCAGTGATTTCGATTGTCCTTATTGCTGTGGTCATTCGTTGGTTTCTTCGGAAGAAAACATCGACGGAACCATCCTCTCACTAACCACGAGTATACTGCTTGGCAGATTTTCTTTATTCAATCGACCGCGCTCTTTTTTACTTCATCAATCACACACTGCAAAATCCGTTGTTCGATTTGGTGATGCCGGTGCTTACCGACTTGAATAAACAGCCGGTCGCTATTGTTATTTTCGCGTTGCTTTGGCTCTTACTCCTTGCGAAGGGAGGAAGAGCGGGAAGAATAGCAGCCTTGCTGCTCATCCCGACAATATATTTTAGTGACCAATTGAACAGTACATTTCTCAAGCATATATTCGACCGACTTCGTCCTTGCCATGCGTTGGAGGATGTTCATATTCTCGTTCCGTGCGGCAGCGGATTTTCTTTCCCCTCATCTCATGCAGTCAATAACTTTGCGGCTGCTATTGTGTTGGCGTTCTATATCCCAAAGGGAAAATGGTGGTTTTACTCGTTTGCTGCGGCGATGGCATTTTCGCGACCGTATGTTGGAGCACACTATCCATCAGATATTCTCGTTGGTTCTGTTGTGGGGGTCGGATGTGGTGCACTGATCATTTTTCTGTATTCTCAAATCGAAGCGTGGTGGAAGCACCGTAATGCTCCTATTGAGGAAGCGTCGAAGGATGAGGCTGAAACATGAACATCACCCGCCGCTCGCGGATTAGTCTCGCAGTTCTCTCAGGGACTTTGTTGGGACTGGCGTTCCCGCCTTCGCCGCTGTACTCTGCCGCGTACGTCGCGCTGGTTCCGTTTCTTTTCCTTATGGAACGGTTGGAAAACTATAAACAGGTGGTATGGTATTCGTACCTCATGACGTTTGTGTTTCACTTGTTTTCGCTGTACTGGATTGGCGGCTTTACCCACGGACGCGATCCGTACTTAATGGCATCTGGTGCAGCTGTGATAATTTTGCATCCGCTGTTCTACTGGATTATTTTTATCCCATATTTTTTTATACGGAAGCATGGTGGTGTACTTATTGGGTTGTTTTCATTCCCCTTTTTGTGGATTTCTTTCGATTATTTACATTCACTTTCAGAAGTATCATTTCCCTGGGTATCGCTCGGAAACAGTCAGGCATACGACTTGTACCGTATTCAGATAGCGGAGTACACGTCTCTCCACGGTCCCGCGTTTGTCGTCTTACTGTTTAATGTTCTGGCGTTTATACTGTTAATTCAATTGGCGTCGAAATCCTGGAAGTTTTCTTCTCGAGAATCGGTGTTAACCTTTTTCGTGTTGTTGCTTGTGTATTTGCTTCCGTTGTTTTATGGCAGAATGGTTGTAAGCAATCGTGAGATCCCTTCAAATGAAGAAAGAATTAACGTTGGGATTGTCCAACCCGATATCGATCCCTGGAAAAAATGGGGGGAGGGTGTTACCTCGCGATGGGAATATTATCAATCGCAGGTCAAATTACTACAAGAGAAAAGCGCTGAGCTTATAAATAACGATGCGGAATTAATCGTATGGCCTGAGACAGCCATTCCGTTTGAGATTCTTTCGCCTCGGTATCAGTCCAATCGCTCTGAACTTTTGCAGTATATTGATACTCTCGGCGTTGCTATTTTTACTGGATTGCCGGCAGCGGAGGTATTTGATTCGACAAATGCTCCAGTAACAGCAATAAGGGTCCGCAACAGCAGCGTCTTCGTTGATTATTACAACTCTGCAACTTTGCTTGCGCCAGACAGTGTAGGACCAGTGTATAAAAAAGTCGTACTCGTGCCATTCGCAGAACGTGTACCCTACGCGGAACGCCTTTCGTTTCTTATCGAGCCGCTCAAATGGAGTGTTGGCATTAGTGGTTGGGGAAAAGGAGAAGAGCAGATTGTTTATTTAGCTACGACAAAGTCAGGGACTCAACTGAAGTTTTCAGGTATGATTTGTTATGAATCGGTTTATCCTGATTATGTGCGTGGATTTGTTGATCGGGGAGCACAGTTCCTCGTTGTTATAACGAATGATAGTTGGTGGGGGAATACATCGGGAGTGTACCAACACATTGCGTACGCATCGTTTCGAGCAATTGAAAACCGCCGATGGGTTGTTCAGTGTGCGAACGGCGGCATCTCGGCATTTGTCGATGACCTCGGAAAAATCCACCTCTCCACGGAAATGTACACTCCTGCCGCTGTTGTTAGTAGCGTTATGCCGTTAAAGGAAATGACGTTTTATGCGAAGCATGGAGATGTGTTCGCTCAAGTTTGTTTGTATTGCTCCTTACTATTGCTTATCATAGCTCTGTGGAAAAAAATGACTCCAAGAACTGAAGTGAGCACAGAATGAGCTCAAATAACTATATCGACCTGCGCAGCGATACTGTCACTCGCCCTACACCCGCTATGCGAAAAGCAATGGCGGATGCGGTTGTTGGAGACGATGTGTATGGCGAAGACCCGACTATAAATCGATTGCAAGAGAAAGTTGCTAAGCTTTTAGGCAAAGATACAGCCCTGTTCGTTCCTTCGGGTGCGATGGGAAACCAAATCGCGATCAAAACGCACACACAGCCGGGAGATGAAATTATCGCCGAGAGTGGTGCTCATGTTTTTAATTATGAGACTGCCGCCCCCTCGTTTATTTCACAGGTGCAAGTTCAGACAATTCCCGGCAAACGAGGTGTTTTACGTGTCGAAGACCTTGTGCCTGCTGTTCGTTCCAGCGCGTATTACATGCCCCGCACATCGTTGGTATGTTTGGAGAATACACACAATAAAGCCGGTGGAACGATTTATCCGCTGGACGAAATCAAAAAAATTCGTGCGTTTACGCACGAGCGAAAACTCGCGCTTCATTTGGATGGGGCAAGATTGTGGAATGCTTCAGTGGCGACCGGTGTCAGCCCAAAAGAATACTCGAAGTATTTTGACTCAGTCGCTGTTTGTTTTTCGAAAGGCTTGGGTGCGCCTGTCGGCTCAGCATTGGCTGGGACGAAGGAGTTCATTGAACGAGCGCGAAAGTACCGAAAAATTCTCGGTGGTGGGATGAGGCAAGCGGGTGTTATCGCGGCCGGGGCACTCTATGCGCTTGAACATCATATCGACCGACTGAAGGAAGACCACGAGAAAGCCAAAGTTTTTGCCGAAACACTATCTTCCGTCAATGGGTTGGAAATTGATCAGGAAGCCGTGCAAACAAACATTATCATAATAAATGTCGGTAAGACCGGCAGATCACCGGCACAAATTTTAGAAGCATTACGGAAAAAGAAAGTTTTGCTCGTTGAAATGAGCTACACCGCCATCAGGGCGGTAATGCATATGGATGTAACGTTCTCCCAAGTGAAAGAAGCTGCTGGAATTATCAAAGCATTGTTTAAGGCTTAGGCAAATGGATAAATTGCTTTTTAAACATAGGGCTCAAGTGCGTGTGAGGAATTACGAGGTAGACTGGCAGGGTATTGTGCATAACGCAAATTATCTTTTATACTGTGAAGTAGGCCGCATAGAATATTTCAAGCACATTGGGCTTGCGGTTGATATGCAGTCAATTACCGGCTCATCAAAAATTGTCCTGGTGAGGAATGAGATAGATTATAAATTGCCCGCCCGTTTTGATGACCTCCTCAACATCTTTACGCGAGTTTCGTTTATCAAGAATACAAGTTTTGGTGTTGAAGGAATCTTGGAGCGGGAGGGGACAGGCGAAATAATTGCGGAAAACATCGCCTATCATGTTTGGCTTGACCCTTCAACTGATCGGCCTGTCAGTGTGCCGGAGCATTTTCGTGGAATAGTCCGAAAATTTGAGGGCGCCAATTGCGAAATCCTTCAGCTAAAAGTTTTTAACACGTAACGTTGGAAAATACTTCGTCATGACGTCCTTTGAAGAATTTAAGAAGCTGAGTTCGGGTGGAAATGTCATTCCCATCTTTGAGACTGTGCTCGCAGATACGGAAACACCCGTTTCGGTGTATTTAAAGATTCAAGGTGAAAGCGCCTACTCATTTCTATTGGAAAGCGTCGAAGGCGGAGAAAAGCTCGGCCGGTATTCATTTATCGGCTTTAACCCTTTTATGAATGTTACAATTCGTGAGAAACGTTTCTCCATTGAAACATTTCACGATGATGTAAAAATACTTCCCTCGCTTGTTGATCCGGATGACCACCCGCTTGAAGCCCTCAAAAAACTTTTCGCTCACATTAAGACCGTCAAAGTGCCTGGGTTGCCTCGTTTTTCCTGTGGAGCGGTTGGCTACTTTGGATATGAAACAGTGCGACTGGTGGAAGATATTCCCGTTCCAGCCAAAGATGAGCTTGAAATACCGGACTCGATATTGATGTTTTTTGATGTTGTCCTCGTTTTCGATAACGTTAAGCATGAATTGTTTTTGATCTCAAATGCTTATCTTTCTAAGCCAAATCTCACCGATGCTGAGCTGAAGAAAGAATACGATAAAGCTGCCGGAGAAATCGAAAAGCTTAAATCTCTGCTTCAGAATGATATGCCGACAGCTCTTGCAAACGCCGAGTCGAACGGCAAGCTTGAATATATAGTCAGCAAAGAAAACTTTTGTAAAAGCGTTGAGCGTTCAAAGCAATATATTGTCGAAGGTGATATTTTTCAGGTGGTGTTGTCTCAACGCTTAAAACAAAAAGCCCGTGTCCGTCCCATCGATGTGTATCGGTCGTTGAGGCTTATTAATCCTTCGCCATATATGTATTTTTTGAGCCTTAAGGATTTTTTCGTCATTGGTTCTTCACCGGAAATGCTTGTGCGAGTTGAGAACGGTATTGTGGAAACACGCCCGATTGCCGGCACGCGTCGTCGAGGAAATTCAACTGAGGAGGATGAGCGATTAGTGCAGGAGTTACTGGATGATGAGAAGGAAAAAGCAGAACATCTTATGTTGGTGGATTTAGGTCGGAACGATTTGGGACGTATCAGCGAGTATGCTACTGTTGAAGTAAAGCAATTTATGGCGACAGAAAAATACTCGCACGTAATTCATATTGTCTCAAGTGTCCAGGGAAAATTACGCGATGGATTGACGCCTCTCGATGCGCTATTCTCCTGTTTTCCTGCCGGCACTCTTACCGGCGCACCCAAGATTCGGGCAATGCAGATTATTTCCGAGCTTGAACCAGTAAAGCGCGGAGTCTATGGAGGTGCGATTGCGTATCTCGATTTTTCCGGCAACATGGATTCTTGCATCGCGATTCGCACTATTGTCGCAAAAGAAGACACATTATTTTTCCAGGCTGGAGCAGGTATTGTGTATGATTCAAAACCAGAACGCGAATTTGAGGAGACGATAGAAAAGCTTGGGGCAAATTTGCAGGCCGTTGAGCGATTGAAAGAAATTGTCAGACAGTGAAAAATGATTCTTGTCATCGATAATTACGATTCCTTCACCTATAACCTTGTTCAATACTTGGGCGAGCTGGGTGTAAAGCAAACTATTGTACGCAACGACCGAATCACAGTCGATGAAGTAAAGAGCATGAAGCCCGAAGCCATTGTGATTTCTCCCGGTCCCTGTACCCCGAAAGAGGCAGGCATCTCTGTGGACGTCATTCGTGAACTGCATAAAGACATTCCTATCCTCGGTGTGTGTTTGGGCCACCAGGCTATTGGCGAGGCGTTTGGAGGAAGGGTCGTAAAGGCTAAGAGTGTGATGCACGGTAAAGTGTCGATGGTGCAGCACAATGGTTCCGGTATTTTTAAAAATGTTGCTTCTCCGTTTCAGGGTACGCGTTATCACTCGCTGATCGTGGATCGAGAATCGCTCCCTCCAATGCTCGAAGTAACTGCATGGACTGACGACGGAACGATTATGGGCATGCAACATAAACAGGACCCTGTTGTCGGCGTGCAATTTCACCCGGAATCCATCGCCACGCAACACGGAAAAAAACTACTCAAAAACTTTCTTTCTATGCAATAAACTGCGAAAATCGCAGCATTATTCGCTTGCATCTTTTGTGGGGATTTGCTATATTTATAGCGCCTCAGTTGAATAGCCCGCCTTAACGGGCTATTTTTTTTGAGAAGAAATTGAATGATTGAGATCAAGCAGAAAATAGAGGAGATCATCGTGCCCTTGCTTGCCCCACACGATGCCTTCTTGGTCGATGTTCAGGTAAGGAATGAACGGGGCGCGAAGCTAGTTCAAATTTTCGTCGATACCGATGCCGGAATTCGCATTGATCAATGTGCTGCCATCAGTCGGGATGTCGCACGCGAATTTGAATCGCATCATCTGCTCGAAGGAAAATTTCATCTAGAGGTCTCTTCACCTGGTATTGACAAGCCTTTGAAACTCCTGCGCCAATACCAAAAAAATACGGGTAGGCGGTTTAAGGTAAAGTTTGCCGGAGACCCCGACCCAAAGTTTTTGTCAGCAACTCTGGTCTCTGTGATAGGCGAGCAGTTAACGTTTCAGCCCGATAAGGGTGAGGCCGTAACGCTCCCATTCTCACAAATGATTGAATCGAAAGAAGAGCTACCGTGGTAGCGCAACATGTTTTGTTTGGAGGATTGAGATGAATCACGAAATAGTTGAATCATTTGCCCAAATGGTTCGCGAACGAGGACTCGATAAAGACATCCTCGTCGGAATTGTCGAGGATATCTTCGGGATGATGGTCCGGAAAAAATACGGTCCGCACGCGAAGTTCGACGTCGTCGTCAATATGGAAAAGGGCGATATTGAAATCTACCTCGAAAAGGAAGTTGTCGACGAGGTCACCGACCCGGTTGTACAAATCGACCGAAAAGAAGCTTCACGCAAGAACGGCGAGGAAATGGAAGTCGGCGAAGAATATGTTGAGATCGTCCCCCTGGTCAGTTTCGGCAGGCGTTTAGTCATCAGTGCCAAACAAAACCTTAACCAGCGGATTAAAGAAATTGAACGTGAATCGGTCTTCAACGAGTATAGCAGCTCGATGGGTGAAATCGTTGTTGGTGAGATTTATCAGATACGCCGCGGTAAAGGCGAGATCCTTGTCATTCACAACAAGAACGAGTTAATTCTCCCGCGCAACGAGCAAATTTACAAAGAGCGCTATAAAAAAGGTGATACCATCCGCGCTGTGGTCAAGGAGGTCAAAAAGGTCAGTGGGAATCCGGTCGTTATTATCTCGCGCACAGATCCGCAATTCTTGATGCGATTATTTGAGATAGAAATCCCGGAAATCTACGACGGCATTATTGAAATTAAACGAATCGCTCGCGAGCCAGGTGACCGCGCTAAGGTGGCTGTCATTTCCCACGATGACCGTATCGACGCGGTAGGGGCTTGCGTTGGCATGAAAGGCGTTCGTATTCACGCAATCGTGCGCGAACTCAATAACGAAAACATCGACGTTATCAATTACTCCGAGGATCCAGTTACGTTTATAACGAAGGCGCTTGCTCCCGCGAAGCTGAAAGATCTTCAGATCGATGTTGAGCAGAAAAAAGCGAATGTTACTGTTGTTGCAGACCAGGTGTCGCTCGCTATCGGGAAAAACGGGCAGAATGTTCGGCTTGCATCGAAGCTTACGGGTTATGACATCCAGCTGATCAAAGAAGGCGGTGAGGAAGAGTACGATATGGATCTCTCTGAGTTCCGCGAGGAGCTCGGAGATGTGCTATTCCATAAATTTTTCGATGATGGGTACGAAACTGCTCGCGACATCATTGATGCTCCTCGTGAAGAGGTGATTGCCGCTATTGGCATCGAACCGGAGAAGTTTGACGAAGTTCTTGCTATGGTCAAAGAAGGCCTTGAAGAAGCAGAAGTGGAAGACGAGGAGCTTGCCGGCTCAAAATCCCCAAAAGCAGAGCCCGCTGAAAAAGCCCAAGAGAGCGCGGCATCGAAGCCGGCGTCGGAAAACTCGAACGGGACGCAGGAAGCACCCAGCGAGCCAGCGCCAAGCGAATCGAGCGAAAAAACAGACTAATGAGTGATGGAAGATCGGCTTTTATAAAGAAAGTAAGGCATGGCTGAGCAAGCAACAAAAAAAATAAAAATCTACAAACTCGCGACAGAGCTGAACCTCTCCAGCGAAACGATCATCGACTTTCTGAAGAAGAAGGGATTCGACGTCAAGAGTCATATGTCTGTCGTTACGGATGATATGATGAAGGCGATTATGTCCCATTTCAAAAAGGAGAAGGACGTTGCGGAACGTCATCAGCGTAAGGTCCAGGAATTCCGGACGTCCCGCAAAAAGGAGCCTGCAGAAAAAGTCGAGAAAAAGGAAGCTGTCGAAGAGGAACCCTCTCCAAAGGTCATTGAAGTACCCGTTGCTGCAGAAGTACAGCAAGAAGAGATACAGGAGACTGAAGTTGAACCGGCTAGCGCCTCTCCTACCGTCGAGGTGACCGTACCGCAGGCTCGGGAAGAACGCGTTGAGAAACCCGCTGTTGAAGACAAAAAGGAAGAAAAAAAGAAGGCTCCTTCGCAAGACAGGCAGTCACGCTCGCCTCTTGAACAAGCTGCAACGCGAACCCGTGGCTTAACGATCAAAGGCAAGATTCAGCTCGGTGCGACCGATCGAAAAGGCGATTCTGCAGAGACTGACGAGAAGAAGAAAAAGAAAAAGAAGAAAAAGATCCGCGAAGAGGTCAAAAAAGGCAAGGAGCCGTTCCCTGTTGCAGAGGAAGACACTCCGAAAGCCAAAGGAAAGAAGAAAAAACGGTCCCGCTATAACGAGGTTGATAGCGGTGAGGTCGAAAAGGCGATACGCGAAACCCTCGCAGATATGGATGATTCGAGTGTCAGCGCGCGCGCGGCCTTCCGCAAGCGCAAAAAACGCGAGCGCGAGGAGGAGGAGCAGCGCATCCAGGAAGAGCTGGAGCGTCAGAAGACGCGCATTCGCGTAACGGAGTTTGTTACTGTCGGCGAGTTGGCCAACCTTATGCGCGTAACGGTTGCAGAGGTTATCCAGAAAATCATGGGCTTGGGCGTTATGGCCTCAATCAATCAGCGTTTGGATAAAGATACAATCTCACTGGTCGCGGATGAATTCGGTTTCCAGGTCGATTTTGAAGAGGAGTTTGCACCAGAGGCTCTTGTCGATCAAACTGACGGCGAAGAGACCTTGCGTTCCCGCCCCGCTGTTGTCACGATTATGGGGCACGTTGACCACGGAAAGACATCGTTATTGGATTATATTCGCACTGCCAATGTTGTTGCAGGCGAGGCTGGTGGAATTACCCAGCACATCGGCGCGTACGAGGTTACACTGGATAACGGAAAACAAATCACATTTCTCGATACACCCGGCCACGAGGCGTTCACGGCAATGCGCGCCCGCGGAGCGCAGGTAACGGATATTGTTGTGCTTGTTGTTGCCGCTGATGATAACGTCATGCCGCAAACTGTCGAAGCGATCAGCCATGCGCAAGCCGCAGGCGTACCAATCATCGTCGCAATCAATAAAACCGATAAGCCAGAAGCAAACGCCGACCGAATCCGGCAGCAGTTGTCTGAAAAAGGCGTATTGCTCGAAGAATGGGGGGGCAAGTACCAATCCGTAGAAATCTCCGCGCGTACGGGAAAGAATGTAGAACTTCTCCTCGAAAAGATTTTGCTTGAATCAGAGGTATTAAACCTCAGAGCTAACCCTGACCGGCATGCGCGTGGAGTTGTGATTGAGGCGCAGCTAGACAAAGGTAAGGGTATTGTGGCTACGGTTTTGGTGCAGAAGGGCGTATTGCGTATCGGCGATTCGTTTGTGTGCGGAATCTGGAGTGGGCGTGTGCGCGCAATGTTTGACGAGCGCGAGAATAGAGTTGAAGCGGCAAAGCCTTCACAACCTGTGCAGATTATAGGATTTGACGGCATACCACAAGCCGGCGATGTGTTCGTCGTGCTGCCAACCGAGCGGGAAGCTCGTGAGATCAGTTTAAAACGCCAGCAATTGAAACGCGAACAAGACTTCCGCCAGCGTCACACGGTTACACTGGACGACCTCTCGAAGCAAATACAAGAAGGTCAAGTGCAAGACCTGCCTATAGTCGTGAAGGGAGACGTGGACGGTTCGGTAGAAGCTCTCTCGGATTCTCTTATGAAGCTCTCGACCTCCGAAGTAAAAGTTCATGTGATTCTCAAAGGCGTAGGCGGCATTTCCGAAGGCGACGTCTTACTGGCAGCCGCGTCACGCGCAGTGATCATCGGGTTCCATGTACGTCCGAACTTGAATGCGCGCCGGCTCGCCGAAAAAGAGGAAGTGGAAATACGCTTGTACGGTATTATTTATGATGCCATCAACGATGTGCGCAATGCGCTTGAAGGCATGCTCGCGCCGACGATTTCTGAAGAAGTAACGGCTACGGTAGAAGTCCGCGACACGTTTAAGATCCCGAAAGTCGGCATGATTGCCGGGTGCTACGTCAAAGATGGGACTATTGTGCGGAACAACAAAATTCGTCTGGTGCGTGACGGCGTCGTTGCATTCGAGGGGACGATTTCGTCATTAAAGAGATTCAAAGACGATGTGCGAGAAGTTGCCGAGGGCTTCGAGTGTGGTATCGCACTCGAGGGGTATAACGATCTTAAAGTGGGCGACATCATCGAAGCGTTTAAATTAGTCGAGACAAAGCGCAAGCTGTAACAGGTATTTCTATGTCGGTTCGGACGGAAAAAGTTGCCTCGCTGATCAAGCAGGAATTGGGGGTTATTTTTCAGCGTAACTTCAGCATGGAGGAGTACGGGTTTATCACTGTGACGGAAGTTCGCGTCAGCCCCGATTTGAAAATTGCGAAGGTCTATGTTAGTGTTTTCGGCGATGCTGAGCGTAAACAACGCAGCATGGACCTTTTGGAACAAGAAAAGAATTTTGTGCGTGCGGAACTCGGACATGGGATTCGGCTTAAGTTTACCCCGTCGCTCATTTTTTATCTCGATGAATCTCTTGACCGGGCGATGAACATCAACCGGATTTTGGATAAGATTCATAAAGACGAAGCAGAAGGCAAGGAGTGAAGGATGATGAGCAAGAACACGTTGGGCATGGAAACTGAAGGCGAAATTCTGCTCATCGATAAGCCGCTGGAGTGGACGTCGTTCGATGTTGTGAAACGCATACGGTGGTCGTTTAACATCACAAAAGCAGGGCACGCGGGGACGCTTGACCCTCGTGCGACAGGCTTGCTTATTGTCTGCACTGGAAAGAAGACGAAGGAGATCGATCGGTTCGTCGGCTTGGAGAAAGAATACATAGGGACCTTCGAGCTAGGTGTGCGTACCCCCAGTTTCGATTCAGAGACCGAAGTTGTCGAACGCCATGCGTACGGCAATATCACAGTGGAACAGCTCCAAGATGCAGTAAGAAGCTTCCTCGGCAAGAGTTTTCAGACACCGCCCATGTACTCGGCGGTCAAGCATCGAGGTAAACCGCTCTATAAATATGCGCGGAGGGGAAAGTCAGTTGAGCGCGAAGCTAAAGAAATCGAAGTTATGGAATTCGAAATTTCCGGCTTCACGTTTCCAATAGTTGATTTCCGTGTCGTTTGCTCAAAAGGCACCTACGTTCGGTCGCTCGTTGATGACCTCGGGCAGAAGCTCGGTTGCGGGGCGACATTGCGCTCACTGCGCAGGACGCGTATAGGCAGTTATGATGTTCGGGATGCTATGACAGTGGAACAATTGGAAAACACTCGTTCGACAAGAACAGAGGGCAATTTGACCGTAGTGCATGAAAGTCGTCTCCAAGCTTAGTGAAATAGGGTTCGATAAGAATTCCGTTGTCACCGTGGGTACATTTGATGGTGTCCACGTGGGCCACAGGGAAATTATTTCCGAAGCAGTGGGACGAGCAAAGGCACTTGAGGGACGAAGCGTCATCATTACTTTTGAGCCGCATCCCCGGGAAGTAGTAGGCTCACAATCGATTCAACTCTTAACGACGATTGATGAGCGAAAACGATTACTCGGTAACTTGAAGCCGGATGTTCTTTTTGTTGTGACATTTACGTACGAGTTTTCACGGCAAAGCTTTCGCGATTTCTATCTCAAGTATTTGGTCAATGGAATAGGCGTCAGCGAAATCGTCGAAGGGTACGACCACCACTTCGGCAGGGATAGAGAGGGTAGCATCGAAGCGCTAATTACGCTTGGGAAAGAATTCGGGTTTTCTGTTGTTGCAGTGAAGCCCGTTTCGCTCGGCGGAGAGTTAGTCAGCAGTACACGGATTCGTCGGTTTCTTCAGGAAGGTAATGTCGAGCAAGCGGGAGAGTTTCTCGGCAAGTTGTACTCAATTGACGGGAAGGTTGTCCGCGGGGATGGGCGCGGTAAGCAGCTCGGCTTCCCGACGGCGAACATAGCTTTGTCGTCACCAAAGAAGCTCATTCCCAAGAATGGCGTGTATTTTGTTGCTGTGCATTTAGGGACTCAAACCCGCGCCGGCATGGCGAATATCGGTTTCCGCCCGACGTTTGGCACAAACGGCGGGCAAACGGTGGAAGTGCATTTGTTGGAGTTTCAACAAGACCTCTACGGAGATGAAGTTGAAGTCCGTTTTTTAAAACGACTTCGCGATGAACAAAAATTTTCAGGCCCTGAGGGATTGATCGAGCAATTGCGGCTCGACCGCGAGGCAAGTCTGAAGTTACAAAAAGAATTTTCAACAACTTTTTCTTAAAGAACATTTTCAAGGAGCACCATGTCGTTAACCAAAGAAGCAAAATCAGAGCTCATTAAAAAATATGGCAAGAGCGCTACCGACACAGGAACAGCGGAAGTGCAAATCGCCATTCTCACAGCGCACATCAACAGCTTATCGCCGCACCTTGAAGGCCATAAAAAGGACCATCACGGAAGGCTTGGGCTGTTGAAGCTCGTGGGCAAGCGCCGCCGTTTACTCGAATATTTGCAGCGGAAAGATATCAGCCGCTACAGAAAAATTATCCATGAGCTCGATATCAGGAAGTAAGCTCACGGCGACGCGCCAATTGCGGCGCAGAGCTGTTTTTTTTAGACAAGCTGTTAGACAGAAAGAGGTGTTATGATTATTAAAGAAGTGAACCTCGGCGGAAAATCGTTTTCCTTCGAGACAGGCCGCATGGCAAAACAAGCGGACGGTGCTGTGATGGTTCGCTACGGCGATACAATGGTGCTTGCTACTGTAGTGAGTGCCCGCGAACCGAAGGAAGACCAGGATTTCTTCCCGCTGCAGGTTGAATATCGTGAAAAGACCGCGGCGGCAGGAAAAATTCCAGGCGGGTTTTTCAAGCGGGAAGGCAGGCCAACGGAGAAAGAGATTCTCTCCTCGCGTCTTATTGATAGGCCTATTCGCCCGATGTTTCCCAAAGAATATATGAACGAGACTCAAGTGCTGGTGACAGTCTACTCGTCCGATGCCCAGCACGACGGTGATGTTCTCGGTGCGTGTGCTGCCTCGGCAGCATTGATGATTTCCGATATTCCGTTCGACGGACCAATTGCAGAGGTTCGCGTTGGCCGGATTGATGGACAGTTTGTTATCAATCCGACATTTGCCGACCTCGCGCGTAGCGATATGGATGTGATCGTAGCCGGTACCTCCGACTCCATCGTGATGGTAGAGGGAGAGGCGCATGAGATTTCCGAAGCGGACATGATTGCCGCGCTGGAGTTTGGGCACGCAGCAATCAAAACGCTATGCACAGTCCAGGAAGAGCTCGCGAAAGCGATCAACAAGTCGAAACGACCTATCATGAAGCCGGAAATACCCGAAGGCTTGGAAGCAGACGTCCAGAACCTTGCCGCAGACAAGCTGAAGGATCTTAGCCGTACGGTGCTGACAAAGGAACAGCGCTCAGAGGCCACAAACAAGGTCTATGAAGAGGTCCACGAAGCGCTTGCCGAGAAATATCCTGAAAAAGAACTCGCCATAAATGAATTGATGCACGAGTTGGAAAGTACGGCAATGCGTGCAACCATCCTCAATGAGAAGAAACGATTAGATGGACGCGGGTTGGCGAACATCCGCCCGATTACAATCGAAGTGGGTGTTTTGCCGCGCACGCACGGCTCAGCGCTCTTTACACGCGGGGAAACCCAAAGTTTGACCACTGCTACACTCGGTACGAAACTTGATGAGCAAATGATCGATGGCCTGTTGCCCGAAACCACAAAGCGGTTCATGCTGCACTACAACTTTCCGCCATTCAGCGTGGGCGAGGTGAAACGCATGATGTCGCCGGGGCGCAGAGAAATCGGACATGGCAATCTCGCCGAGCGCTCACTCAAAAATCTTGTGCCCAGTGAAAAAGAATTTCCGTACACCATCCGTATTGTGTCGGATATTCTTGAGTCCAACGGCTCATCATCGATGGCAACGGTATGTGCCGGTAGCTTATCGTTGTTCGATGCTGGTGTTCCTTTGCCTCGACCTGTTGCAGGAATCGCGATGGGACTTGTGAAGGAAGGCGACAAAGTAGCTATTCTGAGTGACATCCTCGGCAACGAAGACCACCTGGGCGACATGGATTTTAAAGTCGCAGGTACTGACCGCGGGATTACTGCATTCCAGATGGATATCAAGATCAAAGGTATCTCGTTTGCCATCATGCAACAGGCTCTCGCTCAGGCAAAGGAAGGCCGCCTGCACATACTTGGAGAAATGAACAAAGCCATTTCCCAGCCGCGCGCAGACCTTTCTCGCTATGCTCCTCGTCTGCAGACGGTGAAGATACCGGTTGATATGATCGGCGCGCTCATCGGTCCGGGCGGTAAGAATATCCGCCAGCTTGTTGCCGATAGCGGAGCGGAGATTAACGTTGATGACGATGGTACGGTTACTGTTGCGGCGGTGGAACAGGATTCAGCAGATAAAGCGCTGAACTACATTCGCAAATTAGCCGAGGTACCTGAGGTCGGCAAGGTGTACACGGCGACCGTGAAAAAAATCATGGAGTTCGGCGCGTTCGTGGAAATCCTTCCTGGCAAAGAAGGCTTGGTGCATATTTCTCAGCTTGATGTCAATCGCGTTGGCAAAGTGGAAGACCTTGTGAAGTTGGGCGATACCATCGAAGTGAAGCTGATGAAGATCGATGAAGAAGGCAGGTTGAATCTGAGCCGCAAGGCGTTGCTGCCCGGCGGAGAAAATGCGATGGAAGAGATGAACCGGCCGCGGCCGAAGCGCGACCACGGAGATCGTGGTGGACACCGGCGTGAGGGTCATTCTCGTCAGCGACGGTAATTGATTCACGAGCATAACGAGGAATCCTCACACTATCTCGAGCGTGTGGGGATTTTTTATTAGGGGAATACATGACGCAAACGGTTATACATTCGAAAGGTTTGCGAGGAACGGTATCGGTTCCGGGAGATAAATCCATCTCTCATCGTGCTTTGCTGTTTGCTGCGCTTGCAGAGGGGGATTGTGAAATAACCGGTCTTTCCAATGCGGCTGACCCGAAGAGCACGATGGAATGTTTGCGTGCAATAGGGGTTGACATAGTTGAGCGGGATGGCAGTGTCACGGTCCGCGGTAAAGGTTTGCGCGGTTTGAGCGCGCCAAGTAGTGTGCTCGATGCAGGTAATTCCGGTACCACAATACGATTGCTTGCGGGTATCCTTTCGGGTCAACGATTCGCGTCGGAAATAACTGGTGATGCGTCGCTCCGAAGCCGACCGATGAAGCGCATTATTGAGCCGCTGTCAAAGATGGGCGCAAACATTCGAGGGACGCAAACATTCCACGCACCGTTAACGATCCAAGCTGTTTCAAAGCTCCGATCGATTTCCTATGAGATGCCAGTTGCAAGCGCGCAGGTGAAATCAGCAATTCTCCTTGCAGGTCTCTATGCGGAAGGCAAGACTATTGTCGTCGAAAAATTGCCGAGTCGCGACCATACGGAGCGTATGCTTGGTTTGGACGTATCTAATAATTCAGGCGAACGGATAGTCGCGGTAGAGGGCGGAATGAAAATAGTTCCTCGCGCATTTGTTGTACCGGGAGATATTTCCGCGGCTGCATTCTTTATTGCCGCGGGATTGCTCGTTCCTACTACGGAAGTCGTTATCAAAAACGTTGGGCTCAACCCTACACGCACCGCGGTTTTGGATATCTTCAAGCAAATGGGAGGGAAGGTTGAGATCACTAACAAGCGGATAGTAGCGGGTGAACCGCTGGGTGATGTTGCAGTGCGATCATCTGATTTACACACTGGCTTCGAACTACGAGGGGAGAGGGTAGCCGCGCTTATAGATGAGATACCCATTCTTGCTGTTACCGCTGCTTTTTCGAAGGGTGTCTTCGCTGTGCGAGAGGCAAAAGATCTGCGGGCAAAGGAATCCGATCGAATTAAAACGATTGTGACAAATCTCCGTGCAATGGAGCTTGAGGTAGAAGAGTACGAGGATGGGTTTGCATTTGTCGGACGTGAAAACCTTCGCGGAGCAAGCGTAGAGAGTTATCATGACCACCGTATCGCCATGGCGTTTGCTATCGCAGGGTTACGAGCTACAGGCGAGACCAAAATTCAAAATGCCGAGTGCGCAGATATTTCGTTCCCGGGGTTTTGGGATGAGCTGAAGAAGTTATAACGATATCACCTGGTGCTTAAACTTCTCGATCGACATCTCGCCGTAGAGCCACTTCACAAATTCCAACCCGTATTTATTTAAGAAATACACGCCGTTAAGTGTTCGCTCCTGAAAATTTCCCCCTGGGTATACGAATAGCGCCGCCTTATCAACCTGTCGTAAGGATACTTCGTGACGGCGTTTTTGTGCTGCAATCGACTTTTCCTTCAGTCCGTCAAGTGCTCCTCTCATCTTAGACTTGGCGTTATCTAACGCGCCAAGGAGAGTCGGGTCGATCGTTTGGATTCCTTCTTTCATACTTCCCAACGAATTTTCAATCGCTTGAAACGTATTCGCGAATAGCTCATCGACTTTGACGTCTGAAATTTCATCCGCAATCCTCTGTTTGATAAGCTCCGTATCGCGGAGAACATCGGTTAGCTCTATATGAAACCGCGTTAGAACTTTCTCGACTTTTTCTTCTACGATGGTAATGCTTGCACGGGGATAAATTATAGGTTCGGGAATTCCAAATTCCTGATATAAAGGTTTGAGTTGAGCGAAATAGGCAATTTCTGATGGCCCGGCGACGTACGCTGCGGTGGGAAGTAATGTGTCTTGACACAGCGGGCGCAACACCACATTGGGACTTAGCAAGTGCGGCGAATTGGATAGCACATCTTGTAAATATTCCTTCGGCAATGTTTTACGCGTACCCTTGAGAGCATAGCCATTTTCTTTCGGCTCTAGTAGGTAACGCCCACCTTCATGAAATAAGAATGAATTCAGGGTCTTCGGTTTGATTTGCGCGTGATAAGTCTTTTCCAACTCTGCACTTTGGTCGATTACTAGCTTACAAAGTTTAGGCGTTTCCTCTAAGTCCTTTTTGAAAACGGGGATGAGTAGCTTCTTGACTTCCGGGTCGTTTGGGTCTAAGAAGATTAGCCCTGAATCATCTAGTAGGTCGTTCATGAGATGAACGAATGCTTTGTTGAACGTCATCCCTTTCTGGTAGGCAGTCTTGAAAAGCTGAAGCACCTTCGGCTTGAATTCCGTCTGCATCAGCGAACCATCGAGAGAAGAAAAAAACTGCTCGATGTTCTCGTCGAATTCCAATGTGCCCACCGCGCCGAGATTTTTTCCGGGGTCCTTGCCTTTCAATTGGTAATCCAGCTTAACGAGGTCATTCGATGTGTTAATAAACTGGATCGAGTTGACTTCCTCGTAGTCGTGGTCTTCGCCCTCAAGCCAGAAGACCGGAACAAAATGATAATCCGGAAATTTCGCTCCAAGTTTTTCGACAAGCTTCAGAACGGTCAGAGTTTTGTAAATCGTGTAGAGCGGACCGGTGAAGAGTCCGACTTGCTGTCCGGTCACGATTGCGACGGTGTTGTCGTTCAGCAGCAAGTCGATGTTTGCGAGTGTGCGTACGCCGCAGTGGAAATTCCTATTCTGAGTGCTCAGAATTTGTACGATTGCAGAGCGGTCAATTGTACGTGCTGAGACACGCTCCAGACAACGCTTCCAATCGGCATCATCTCTGTAGTTGCCGTTGTAGTATTGTTGTACTGTTGAGTAATCCCGGATGTAATCGAGAAAAAGAGAAGAGAAAGCAGAGTTATCGGACGGAAGTTCTGTGTAATCGAGCCAGGTCATGAAGTACAAGATAGTGTATGAAATTTCAACATGCTGTGCCAATATACGATTTTGGGTTTGGACGTGCAAGAACAAGTACTGCAATTTTAGCAATCTATCGGGAAACCATCGAAACGCCTACGTTGTTTTTATGAGAAGGGATCAACACGAGTTCAGCTCACAGGTACGACCACACAAGCTGCATTAAACGTGGTCGTCGAAAAAAGTTCCCTTTTCTTAATGATTCCCTGCATTTTTTCTTGACAAACGTAAGAACCTTTCTTATATTCGTTACTGTTAAGTAGAGAGGGAGTAGAATTTCCGAAGACTTTACAAGTATTGAATGACTCAAGCCCCAACGCCTCGACCCGCAACTCCGGCAGCTGCTCAGGCGGCGCCAAAGAAGAAAAAGAAATCTCCTCTGGTAGCCATCGTTCATCCGGAAGGGTGCACTGGGTGCGAGGTCTGCATTGAATTTTGTCCTGTCGATTGTTTGTACAAGGTCCCCGGTCCTGAACATCCTGAAGAGCACGGTTACATCAGCGTGAACGGCGTAGTTGTTGTCGATGAGGAGGTTTGTATCGGGTGCAAACTGTGCGCTAAGTACTGCCCGTGGGAGACCATCGATATGGTAAAACGAGCTGAGGAAATCGGAGCGGCAGCATAAATATTTGTTAATGTTGTACAAGTTGTTCTTGTGCTCTGGAACGGAAGGAAGACGCAATGTCCGATCAGGTTTCACAGGAAGTAAACAACCAACCTGCAGCAGAAGCCGTAGCGCAACAGGCTCCCAAGCCTGCGTCGCCGCAGATTTCTCCGTCGCCGTTGCCGCGCAAACCTAAACAAGACCGTCCGCCCGAGGGCGACCCTGGCATTTGGCGCTTAAGCCGACGCAATCTTCTGACGCTTGCAGGTTGGATGGGTTTTTTCGGCTTCATCATCGCTTCGACGATCGGCTCGCTGCGTTATATGTTCCCGCGTGTGTTGTTTGAGCCCCCCATGAAATTTAAAGCTGGCTCACCAAGTGAGTTCACCATCGGCGAAGTCAGCGAACGATTCAAAGATGAAAAGCGTGTGTGGATTGTACGCGAGCGCGAGGGGTTCTATGCGCTGATTTCCATTTGTACACACCTCGGCTGCACGCCGCGTTGGCTCCCCTCCGATAATAAATTCAAATGCCCCTGCCACGGCAGCGGCTTTTACAAAACGGGAATGAACTTCGAAGGTCCCGCTCCGCGCCCGCTCGAGCGCGCGTACGTCGGCATTGCAGACGATGGGCAACTGGAAATCGACAGAAGCATTAAATTTCTATATGAAAAAAATGAGTGGACCAAGCCGGGTGCTTTTTTGAAGTATACAGGGTAATGGAGATTGCCAATGTTTGACCAGCTCAAGAAAACAGAAGTCTATAAATCGATATTCAGGCATTCGTATCAGGACACGCAGCGCAACCGTGCTCTGCAGATTGTCGATAACGTCTTCCTGCATCTGCATCCTGTCCGAGTGCCACGCCATGCAACAAACCTGAGTTACACGTGGGGGATGGGAGGAATAACGTTTTTGCTATTCCTTATCCTTACGATTACCGGCGTGATCCTGATGTTCTACTATCGTCCGACAGCGCAGTATGCGTACGAGGATATGAAGTATCTGATGAACGACGTTCCGTTCGGTCCATTGATTCGCAACATGCACCGGTGGGCAGCTCATGCGATGGTGCTGACCGTCATGCTGCACATGTTCCGCGTGTTTCTCACAGGCTCGTACAAACCTCCGCGGCAATTTAACTGGGTCGTGGGTGTACTTCTTCTTGTGCTCACACTGCTGTTGAGTTTCTCTGGCTACTTGCTGCCGTGGGATCAGCTTTCCATTTGGGCTGTTACCGTCGGCACAAACATGGCGCGCGCGACTCCCTTGCTTGGACACGAGGGCCCACTTGGTCCGGAACTTGGGATGAGAATCGATAACGACGTCCGCTTCGTGTTGCTCGGCGGTACAGAGGTCGGTCCCCCGACGCTGCTTCGGTTTTATGTCGGTCATTGTATTTTCCTGCCGCTCATCGCGGTGATATTTATGGCGGTACATTTCTGGCGCGTACGCAAAGACGGCGGCATCTCGGGTCCCGAAGCCGCAAAAAAGATATAAGGCGATCGCATGGGTCAATTTCTAGAAATTCTTTCGAAGCCCGACAACATTCCAATCGTGTTGTTGTTGCTCTCCGTTATTTATTTTACCTGGCTCTACTGGGTGAAGGCGAAGAGGAACGACATGGCAACCGTACCAGTCGAGGCGACGCAAGACGATAAGGTTCAGGTCTGGCCCTATCTGGTGCGCATTGAATTTTTGATGACAATCGCCATCATGGCGGTGATGGTCGTCTGGTCGATAGCACTCGATGCTCCATTGGAGGAGCCGGCGAACCGCGCACTGACGCCGAATCCGTCAAAAGCTCCATGGTACTTTCTTGGCTTGCAGGAGTTGCTCGTGTATTTTGACCCGTGGATTGCAGGCGTCGTATTGCCGACACTCATCATCGTCGGGTTGATGGCGATTCCGTATGTCGACATCAACGAAAAAGGGAACGGGTACTATACCTACAAAGAGCGCAAGTTTGCCGTCCTGACGTTTGGGTTCGGCTTCCTTATTATGTGGGTGGCGTTGATTGTGCTTGGAACATTCTTGCGCGGCCCGGGATGGAACTTCTTTTGGCCCGGAGAAGTGTGGGACCCGCACTATGTTGCCGTGTTGACGAACGTCGACTTGTCCGAGTATTTTGGCATTACCACGCGTATGCCTGATAATTCGCTCAACCCACTCGCGTTTATTTTTGGTGCTGTGTGTGTCGGCGGATTTTACTCCCTTGGTGTACTGTACTGGATCAAAAACCGCAACACTGATCTGATGCAGAAATTAGGACTCGTGCGATACAGCGTCGTCTCGTTCTTGTTTCTTTCGATGGTTGGGGTTGTGATAAAAGTTATTTTACGTTTGCTCCCGACGGCGTTTGGGTTGAACCCTGTAAAATACGTTTGGGTCACGCCCTGGTTTAACGTGTAACGATTTCTTTTCGCACTATAATTTCCATGCCCGAAGAAAAACCCAATATACCAGTAGAGCAAAAAGATTACAGCAAGCTCTATCTCATTTTTAGCGCCATCCTGTTTCTCGGCACCGCGTGGGCTGTGTGGGACGAGGTGAAGGTACGCCGTCCGTGGAAGGACTATCAAGAAGGCTACCAACAGCTTCTTGTCGAGCATTTGGACTCGCTTCGTGCTGCAGCTGAAAGTGAATTGGACAGCGCGACAGTCGTTGATTTGAACGCTCAACGGGATAAGGCAGTTGCCGACCTGCAGTCAGAGGAATACCAGGAAGCTGTTTCTCAAAAAAACGTATTGCTAAAAGACCTTGATCTCGCTACTCGCGAATGGCGCTTTGCGCGCAGCCGCTCCGATGCAGCTTACTACTCTTATCAAAAGGCAATGCTCGAAGGGGGCGACGCTGCTTCGGCGAAAGCGGAAGTTCAAAAACACGAAGACGATATCGCTGATTACGCGAAGGAGATTGAGAGCCTCAATGCCAAGATTGCGGAGCTTGATGTTACCATCAACAAGTATAACGATCAAGTAGAGAAGCTGAACGCTGAAATCACGGGGATGTTTGCGACGATCAATGCACATACATTGAAATTGGAGCGCACGCGTGAGATGCCGATTGCCATTCGTCAGGTGATGCTGAACGATTACGAGTTTACGCCATTCCAGGAAATCAAAGCGCGCATTGACCGTTGCCAGACTTGCCATGCAGGCTGGGCTGAGCCGTTGATGGCGGACGCGCCTCAGCCGTACACTCAGCACCCGTTGCCTGAATTGCTCTCGAAACACAATCCTGAATCGTTTGGTTGTACGCCATGTCATCGCGGACAGGGTCCAGCGCTTACCGCCGGCTTCGCTCACGGTGACGACGACCACTATTGGGAGACTCCGATCTTGCGCGGCATCGATGTCTATGCGACATGCAATTCCTGCCACGTGAACGAGACGGTGCTGAAGTACGCAGCACCGTTTACCAAGGCAAAGCAGATTATCCTCGATTCTGGTTGTAACGGTTGTCATAACATCAAAGGTTTTGAGGAAGCGCCAAAGATCGGCCCGCCGTTGAACTCCCTTCCAAAGAAAGTCCAAGCTGACTGGCTTTTCCGGTGGGTGCGCAATCCAAAGGATTACAACGAGCATACGCGCATGCCGAACTTCAAGCTTTCCAACGAGGAAGCTGAAGCTATCACGGCGTTCTTGATGGATGTTGGAAAGGATGCGGAGTTCCAGTTTACTCGTTCTCGTGGTTCGTATGCAGGCGGAAGCAGTGCGCGTGGCAAGCTGTTGTTTGAATCGGTGGGTTGCCAAGCCTGCCATACTGTTGGAGATGAGCAGACGGTCCGCACGAATCGTGCGTTGACCTTTGACATTGCGCCTGAGTTGACGCGCGTCGGGAGCAAGGTTTCGGCAGATTGGATGTTTGACTGGATTAAGAATCCGCGTCACTATAATCCCGAAACGCGCATGCCGAGCTTGCGGCTGACCGACGACGAGGCTCGGAACATCGTGGCCTATCTCAACACATTGAAAGATACGCGCACGTTTGAACGCACTGCGCTTGACCTCAACAATCCGGACAAGATCAAATTTGGCGATAAGCTTGTGCGCGACTACGGATGCTTCGGCTGTCATGCCATCAAAGGCACTGAGAACGAAGGCAAAGTGAGTGTTGATCTTTCCGACTTTGGACGCAAGAAGTACGAACAGATGGATTTTGGCAACACACATGAGTTGTCGCACGACGACACAACAGAGTACCAAGAGAATTCCGACGGCACCGTTTCTGTGAAACACTCATGGGCAGGTTGGGTGTACGGCAAGTTGAAGAATCCGCGGTTGTATGAAACAGAGCGCATCCCGCAACGGATGCCGGTGTTCACGTTCAACGACGAAGAGATTCGGCTCATCCGCATGTTCCTGACAAGCATGACGAAGGATGTGCCGGTTGCAAACTACCAGCACAATTTCAACAAGAGGCAGCAAGAAATCGAAGCCGGCAGGCGTTTGACACAATACTATAATTGCATTCAGTGCCATGAAATGGAAGGGCGCGGTGGGTATATCCTGACCAAGTATGAAGAAGAAGCCATGGGTCCGCCGAAGATTTTCGAGAGCCAGGGCGCGAAAGTGCAAGAGCCGTGGCTGCACGAGTTCTTGCAGGGCCCGACGACCATCAGGCCATGGCTGGATATCCGTATGCCGACGTTCAACCTGACGGACGCGGAGATTTCGACGATAACGAAGTATTTCCTTGGCACATCCAAGCAGGAGCTGATGATCCGCGATTACGCGGCGACGCCAATCGATAGCAAGTATCTTGCGCCGGGCAGGCAGTTGTTTGACGCGTACCAGTGCGCGAAGTGTCATCCCGCGGGACGAGTATCGAGCGATGAAGTATCCGCATCCGACCTCGCTCCGAACCTGACCATGGCGGCAAGTCGGTTGAAGCCCGAATGGATTTTGAGCTGGCTGCACGACCCGCAGGCATTGCAGCCGGGCACGCGTATGCCGGCATATTTCTATGAGGGCAAGGGACCCGATGAGTCTGTGTTCGACGGAGTTGAGACTGAGCAAATTAAAGCGCTGAGGGCGCATGTGTGGAGTCTCGGACGCCAGCGAAGCACTGCGAGTAAGTAGCGTTTCAAAATAAAGGTCTGTCATGCCCGCAGTTTTTAAGTGGCATCGACTTTCTGGATTCCCGATAAAGGCATTCGGGAATGACATAGTAGTGTAGTTCCTCGATCGATCATTTTCAAATAAAGGAGTGCATGATGAAGAGAATTCTATGTTCCATTGCGATGCTGGGGATTTCCTTTTGTGCATTGGCAGGGGATGTGACCGGCAAAGTTTCGTTTGACGGCAAAGCTCCCGCAGCTGCACGGCTCAGGATGGATGCCGACAAAATCTGTGCCCGCGCACATAAAGCTCCCGTAATGGGTGAGGACGTTGTTGTGAATAAGAATGGTACCTTGAAGAACGTGCTGATTTATGTCAAAGATGGCCTCGGCGGCAAAAAGTTCGACGCTCCGAAAGACAAGGTTGTCTTCGACCAAGAAGGCTGTGTGTACGATCCTCACGTACTTGGCATCATGGTCGGGCAGACGCTTGAAGTCCTGAACAGCGACCCAACGCTTCACAACGTACATTCGCTTTCGAAAGCCAACACACAATTTAACCAGGCGATGCCGATGAAGGGCATGAAGCTGACGAAGACGTTTGACAAGGTCGAGACGTTCAAAGTGAAATGCGAAGTGCACCCGTGGATGGGCGCGTACATCGGCGTGTTCAATCACCCATACTACGCGGTAACGGACGATAACGGCAACTTCACGATCAAAGGGCTGTCGGCGGGAACGTACACGCTCGAAGCGTGGCACGAGAAATACGGCACGCAGACGATGAAGGTCACCGTCGACGCATCCGGCAAAGCGACTGCCGATTTCAAGTATTCTGGAAAGTAAGGTCATTATTTATTGAAAGGAGTCACCCTTGAGTCATGTAGCCGCTGCTGAGCATGGCATTCATGCTGCCGGACATCAAGAAGAGGAGCTAAGTTTTTGGCGGAAGTATGTATTCTCCCAGGACCACAAGGTCATTGGGTTGCAATACATGTTTACCGCGCTGGTGTTTCTCTTCATCGGCTTTTCATTGATGATGCTGATGCGCTGGCAGTTGGCCTATCCCGGAAAGCCTCTCCCTGTGACGCCGTTCGTCGGGTTCCCGGCGCTGATCGGCGTCGTACTGTTGCTGCTCAGCGGCTTCAAGCGATACCTCGTGA
>JAKEEG010000070.1 GCA_022616555.1 Ignavibacteriota bacterium
CCACAGTACCCCTGATCGCTACATCACAGACCATCGTACCTGAAAGATTCGCCAGCTCGCCGATAAACGGGTCAACGAGCTGCAAACGCAAGCCGCGGGACTGCATCGTCAGGTTTAACTCGCCCGTCAACGGTTCGGGCCGGCGGTTTGTCAGTGCAAGGTCGTACGGGAGAAAACCGGAGAGTACAAAATCCGGGGGAAGAGAATTTTCCTCAGGCTTATTGCGGAGCTCGACGAAAATATCCAACAAGCGCCCGGTATACGAGCTCCGAGCGACAATCTGACCCAACGCCGTCTCTCCATGGCGAACGCCTTGTGCCACGAGGTTAAGTGACATCGTTGGATTTTCAAACAGCCCGCTGAATTTCGCCGTGGCATCGACACTCCCTCCAAGCGCGCGGACATCGCGCACATACTCTTTGTTCGCAGAGAGCAACTGTAGATTGCTGAGCAAAAAATTCGCCACTTCGATGTTAAGGTCCGATACGCCGTTAGGGTTGAAAATTCCGGCGATCTGTACTTCTTCATTTCCATGCTTCATCTTGAGATTCCCAATGCTTACCCCATCCTGCCCGAGCGTTGCCGTAACAGGAGCGCTATTGACAAACCGGTATGAGTGAACATCAACGATTAGTGTATCCATCGTGTAGGTGATGTATCCATTCTCGTAGAGTGAGCTGCCGTCTGCATGAACACCGACCGCGGAGTCGATCAGCGCTTCAAGCTCATAGGAACCGGCGGGGCCGCGAACATCAACGAACAGCGTCGGCGTTGAAAAGATAGTCTCATTCACTTCAAGCCTGCGTCCGCTAAAATCAACTTTGGCATGGACGGCGTCGAGGATCTTCACACGCGAAACGTCGTCGATGCTGTAGGAAAGGTCTACTCCGTACGCACCAAGAGAAACCGTGTTATCAGCATAGACAAAGGCGTCCAACCCGGCAGAACCCTGTAGTTGAAGCCCGTCGAGCGAGCCAACAGCCTCGCCGGATATCACTCCGCTGCCTGCCATCTGGTAACCGAGGAATACGCCGATCGGAAAGAAATCCCTCACAACAATCGTATACCGCGCATCAACAGGTTGGGGGATGCTTCGGAGAGTGCTTTCAAATCGCTTCTCGACAGCCGAGTCCTGTGATTCCCGTACGGATACGAGCGAGCCGAGCCGGTGGTCGATCGCTTCAGCTATCAACAAGCCGCTTTGATAGAGTGTAGCGATAAATGAATCAAGATTGAACGCGCCTTCAATATCAATGTCCGCCACATCGGACGTCAAATGAAATGTTTGCTTAGCAGGGTTCAACGCGTCGAGATCTGCCACAACCTTGCTCTCCACAAACGCGTGCTCGCTGAACGTGGAGGGGCCGAAGAGAAGCTGGAGTTTCGTTTGCATATCGCCAAACGTAACTCCGCGTCCTTCCGCTTCAATGCCGAACGAAAGGTCGCTGGTATAATGAGCGGACTTTAATACCGAAGCGAGGTTGAATGATTTTACTGTTCCGTTCAGCGCGTAGCTTGAGATGTTGCCTTCGTGGAATCCCGCGGTTCCCGTCAGGTTGAGAGCGGTGGCACCCGAGGTGATGTTCGTGTGTGTACGGAGTTTTCCGCCAGCAATCTCTGCCGCAACGACCGAGGGTCCCAGTTTCATGCCATAAAATTGAGATGAATCCAACTCAACACGGATGGTGCCCGACATCGTTTGAAGGTCGGTCCCTCTTCCATCGAAGATGACCGTACTAAAAAAACTGCTCGTCAAGCCGTCATCGTCAAGAAGCGCGCCGATATTTATACCTTCCGTCGTCAGCTTCCCGCGATAGACCAGAGTATCTTTTTTCACTTCCAGCGCGGCGTCGGCAATGAGATTCCCGGCTCCGCTCTGGCCTTCAAAACGCACGGTAAACGCCGACGGTTTTCCGGTGAATCGCAGGTTGTACGTCAAGTCTCCCATCGCCGTCATGTCCGGCAAATTCACTTTCGGAAGATACACTGGGAGTTCCGTCGGATCAATCTTGCTGTCCACGCTCACCAAGTCCATCTCCAGACCGCCCGCGCGATGAAGGTTCGTCAGCATTCCTTCGACGTTCACAACCGAGCGCGGCGTGCGCACAGTCATGCGCTCGACATGCAGCCGGTCGATGCTTCCACCGATACGCGCTTGAACCGCTACTTGTTTATCTAGCGCCTCAAGTGCAGAAGGAAAGAGCCTTCTCAATTCTGTCAGGCTCAACTTTTCTACCGACACGGTAGCTCGCAGCGGTTTCCGCTCAAGTTCCCGTATCGTGCCAAGCTTCGTCACGTCGACGCCGTCAAGGCTTGCATCAAGCGCAAAACGTGACTCGGGCGTCTCGACGGATAATTTACCGACGCGCGTGCCAGATTCTCCGAACTCAAACTCTCCACCCAGGCTTGTCAGTGCGAACGAAGGCTGGTCGGAGACAAACGATAAGTGTTGAATACCCGCCTCAATTCCCTTTGCATCAACCCGCGCCGATGCGTTGAGTTTTAATCCATGCAACCGCAGGACTGGATAGTCAGCTACTCCCAAAGGAATGCCGTGGGCGCGAAGCGTATCATACGCCTCCATCTTTAATGAATCGATGACCACAAACTCGGCATTGTCCAGCTGGAGATTGCGGACACTCACCACAAGGTTTGACGGCTGCTGGGAGGTATCCGGAACTGAGGAGGAGGCAAAGAGGCTATCGATATTCCACGACCCATCGCGCGAGCGCACGAGCCGGACGACAGGATTGGTAAGCTTTATCTCGGAAAAGGCGACTCTATCTATTAATACACCCATAGGCTCATACACTGCTTCGAGCCTGTCCGCGTGGATAATCACCTCGCCTCCGGAGCTTAGCGTTATGCCTTCAATACGGAGGCCGGTGACCAAGTTGCCCTCTAACGGTCCAAATTGAATATCCGCGCGCAATTCTTCAGTAAGAAACTTCTCAACTTGGGCGTGGAGGTACGTCCGAAATGTCTTCGTCTGCGTAAATCCCGCAATGGCAACGGTCAAGAAAAAGACCGTGCCGGCAAGGTAATATGTCGCACGAAAGAAACGACGCACTGGAAACCTATACGTGAAAAAGGAAGCTACTCATTTGATGATATTTTAAATATTAACTACAGTCGGTTGTTTTTGTCCCCCTGACTAAGGGGGGACGCGACGTTTTGTGTCGCAGGGGGTTACTACTGTAACCACCCCTTCCGCCTGCGGGGGACACCCCTCCTTAGATAAGAGGGGAAAGAACGCTATAGGCACTTTTGTCCCCTTACCAAGGGGACCTGCCTGCCGGCAGGCAGGCGCGTCCTGAGCTTGTCGAAGGACGCAGGGGGTTACGATCGCTATTTGGAAAACCGCTTTATGATAGTATCAATGATGTTCGTCGTAGAACGCTGAGGAAGGAATTCTATGGTTTGCACGGACCCTCCCGCCCGCTCCACAATGTCTTTTCCAACGACTTTCTCGAGGGCCCAGTCCGCTCCCTTCACCAACACATCGGGAACGAGCGCGCTGAGGAGCTCATACGGCGTCTCCTCCGGGAACAGGCACACGTAATCGACGGCCGCAAGAGCCGCGAGCACGTGCGCGCGGTCCTGCTCCTGCACAATCGGCCGTCCGTTATCTTTTATTTTTTTGACGGATGCGTCAGTGTTCATACCGACCATCAGCACATCTCCAAGCGCTCTTGCTTTCTCCAAATATTCAACATGGCCGCGATGAAGGATGTCGAACACGCCGTTGGTAAACACAACCTTCTGGCCCTGCGCCTTCAGTGTGCGGCGGATTTCCACCAACTCCTCGCGAGAGACAACATGACCCATCAGTGTCCCCCCGCCGTGTGATTCTCATGATCCAGCACGGCTTCGACCAACGCGTCGCGTTCAATCGGCACGATACCCACTTCACCGCAGACAACTCCACCTGCAAAATTCGCGAGCGCCGAAGCTTCCTGCACACTCGCTCCGGCGGCGAGCGCCATCGTCAATGTCGAAATCACCGTGTCCCCCGCCCCGGAGACGTCTGCAACGTTGCGCGCGCGCGTTGGCACGTGCATCACCGCGCCACCGCGCTCGAAGAGCGACATCCCTTCCTCGCCAAGCGTCAGGAGCACATTTTCCGCGGAGAGCTTTTCAATGAGCTTCTTGCCCGCCCGCTCAACCGACGCCTTGTCGCCCAACCGACTGCCGAGCGTTTCCTCCGTCTCTTTACGGTTCGGCTTAAAGACTGTTACGTTCTTATATTCGAAAAAATTATGAAACTTCGGGTCCGCGGTAACAACCTTGCCCTTCGCCCGCGCAAGTGCGATCACTTCCGTTATGAGCTGCTTCACAACAACGCCTTTGTTGTAGTCCTCTATGATAATGCCATCGAGTGAGCCGATAGCTTTCCGCAACACATCCAGCACGCGAGATTGCAATCCTTCACCGATGTCGTCCTTCACTTCCTGGTCGATGCGGACAACGTGCTGGTGATGCGCGATGACACGCGTCTTCATCGTCGTCGGCCTGCTCACATCCTCCACGATGCCG
This sequence comes from Ignavibacteriota bacterium, assembly GCA_022616555.1. Lineage (GTDB taxonomy): Bacteria > Bacteroidota > Ignavibacteria > UBA10030 > UBA10030 > JAKEEG01. Next base: position 4,537 of record JAKEEG010000070.1, read on the forward strand.
TCATCCGGGAATCCGCTTTTCTTCAACAGCGAGCGAAGCTCTTTCCCGCCGGAATCATTCCCCACCACGCCGATGAGTACCGGCACGCCGCCCAGCGTGGAAATATTATTCGCGACGTTCGCCGCGCCACCCAGCCGCGTCGACTCCGATGCAACCTCCACCACCGGCACGGGAGCTTCGGGAGAAATCCGCGACACCGAACCCCAATAATAACGGTCGAGCATCACATCGCCCACAACAGCAATGCGCTTGCCTTTCAGCTTTTCAAAGAGCTGTTCCAGCCTTATCTTGGAAAATGTAACCAGAAGTGTGCCTCAATTAATACGTTAAGCGGGATAACCCAATATTGCAATTAAATGAAATATAGCCAGAAATGCGGGGATTATCAAGGAATGGGCAAGAAATCGGCAATGAATCAATCTCCAATGACCAATTTGCCTCATTCCTTGTGGCAAACTCTGGACAGTGGCGGATAGAAAATTGAGCGCTTTCCGCGAAATCCCGCCGCCCTCTGGCGGGAGCGAACGGCGGGGGAAGGTTTACGAATATCGTCAAGGTGCGGTCAGGATTTACTTCGTGACCGAAAGTGCGGATGCTTAGAATATTTCAATGAAGTAACACGAGATGAGTATTACACCGCAACTTGTAAAGATACATCAAAAAAACTAGGCTCCAAATTTGTACTTTCTGGAGGGGTTAAGGAAAATTCTTCGAGTACATAATCGGGTATAGGTAGATTGGAAAGTGCTCTAGGTTCTACTTTGATTGCTCCTGATCCATAAGTTTTGCCTACTAAGGATAAATTCTTAAGCGTGTCAGGGTGTTGTTGATCTTTCCCCGAAAAGTTGGACACGAAGTTAAGAGTGTAATTGTTCGAAGTCAACCGGCGAGTGATATCCGAGCGCCGAGTGTCTCCGATGACG